>NZ_RJOH01000002.1:0-244549 GCF_003942995.1 Streptococcus mitis
ATTATAGCGATTCTTGAAATAAAAATTATATAGTCAGAAATATTACATTTTTACAACATTTGGCATTTTTAAAAAGGTTAGGAAATTCTCCAACCTTCATAACATATTTATTTGATTTTCTTAGCTAGCATGGTTGCAAAGCGTAGTTGAATGCGATTGCCATTTTCATCGCGACGGTGCAGATGGCCTGGGTTTTCATTGTACTTGACCAATTCCCATTCCTTGTAATAGTCTGCCAGTTCCCCTTCTTTAAAGGTGAATGGGAAGTTCACTGAGCAAGGATAATCCTCCGTATCCATAGCACAGACGATGAGGTTGTAACCACCTACCGTGGTGTGCTCCTGCATGTTTCGGATAATAGCTGGAATGCGGTCCGCTTGTAAAAACATGAGAACAACAGTTGATACGATAAAATCATAGGCTTGCCCAATGCTGGCTGAATTGATATCGTAAAGACCAACAGGCATGTCCAAATCTTCCTGCTCCACAATGCTTTGTAAGATTTCAAGGGCCAATTCATTTTGATCTACAGCTGTCACATCAAAACCATTCTGTGCAAGAAAGAGGGAATTACGGCCCTGACCACAACCCAAATCCAAGGCTTTACCCGATTTCACTGTTTGCATAGCTTCCAGAACTTCTGAATGAACAGGATTGGTATTGTATTTCTTAGGGAAATAGTCCTCAGGTTTACAATAAAATTCCAAGTACCATTCTACATCGTCTGTGGCAGCTTCCACTCGATGCCAAGCTTGAGGTTGCGCCATTGGGTTGTCGGCCCCTGCTTCAAAGAGGTGTTCAGCTAGAACTTCTCCTTCTTCACTCAATTCAATAAACTTGAGGGATCCTTTTACAACTGTAATCTTGCCCCAAGTTCCAACCTTGGTATTGTGTTTCTGCTGAACAGCTTCAGGCATAGTTTCTTTATTCCACAAGGGCATGCGTTTATAGGCAACTAGTTTTTCCATCTTCATTCCTCTTTTTATCGCTGATTAACAGCTTTCATAACACGCGCGATGTCGCGATTTTGCTCCCGTCGCTTGATAGACTCCCGTTTGTCATAGTCATGCTTTCCTTTAGCTAAACCTAAAAGGAGCTTGGCATAACCATCTTTAATATAGACCTTAAGGGGAACCAGCGTCATTCCTGTCCCTTTAGTCTCTTGTTCCAATTTTTGAATTTGTTTCTTATGGAGCAGGAGTTTGCGACGGCGTTCTGGTTCTTGGTTCCAGATATTGCCCTCTTCGTATGGAGCGATATGAACATTGCTCAACCAAACTTCCCCATTTTTTACTTGGGCAAATCCATCCTTGAGATTGATTCGAGCAGCTCGCACACTCTTTATTTCCGTTCCAGTCAGGACCATTCCTGCCTCTAGCGTATCTACGATTGTATAGTCGTGGCGCGCCTTTTTATTTTGTGCGACGACCTTTCCCTCGCCCTTTGCCATGCTTGGCTCCTTTCTTAGCTACTTCCTTGTAAAAAGGTTTCTTTCCTTTTTTCTTCTTGTCTTTTTGTGAATGCTTGCGCTTATCATTAGAGCGACCTGATTTTCTCTTGTCTTCCTTCTTATCTGAACGACGATTTGAACCACGCCCTCTGTCACTACGACTAGACTGGTTCAAGCCTTTCTCAATCACATCAAACTCACTTGGGATATAAGAAAAGTCAATTTCACCTGTCATCTTATCAGCTCTTTCAACTCGGATACGGATTTGCTGACCTACACGGAAGGTTGTTCCTGATTTCTCCCCACGAAGGGTCAAATCACGTTCATTAAAATGATAAAATTCAGGTAGATTTGTGATGTGAATCAATCCTTCAACCGTATTGGGCAATTCAACAAAGAGACCGAATTTAACGATGCTGGACACAACCGCATCATACTCTTCACCCACGTATTCTTCCATGTACTCAGCCTTTTTCATAGCTTCGACTTCGCGTTCGGCCTCGATAGCACGACGCTCACGATTAGAAGACTGGGTCGCAATCTCTGGAATCACTTGTTCAAAATGCTCTGCTATTTCCTTAGAATGTCCGTAGTCACGAATCATACGGTGGACAAGGAGGTCGGGATAACGGCGAATCGGACTAGTAAAGTGAGTATAATAGTCAGCCGCTAATCCATAATGGCCGTGATTGTGCTCCGAATAACGAGCCTGCTGCATGGAGCGAAGAAGCATCATGGACAATACATCCGCATAAGGCTCTCCCTCAACACCACGCATGATGTCTTGGAGGGCCTCCTGGCTAATCTCACTGGCAGTTCCATAAATGCGCAAGCCAAAACTCGAAGCATAATCAATAAACTTCTGAACCTTTTCAGCCTTAGGCTCCTCGTGAATTCGATAGATAAAAGGCAAATCCAGCTTGCTAAAATGCTCGGCAACTGTTTCATTGGCCATCAGCATAAAGGATTCAATCATGCGCTCGGCAATTCCACGCTGACGAAGAACGATATCAACAGGCTTACCTTGTTTATCCACTAAAATCTTCGCTTCATTGGTATCAAAATTGAGGGCTCCACGTTTCACACGCATGTTTTCTAAAGTTTCATGAAGCTTGGCCATGAGTTCGATACTTGGAACAATTTTCTGATATTCTTGTCTCTTTTCCTTGTCTCCAGCTAGGATATCATTGACATCACTATAGGTCATACGGAAACTTGTCTTGATAACCGTTTGTGTAATAGTGTAATTAACCACACGACCATGTTTATCAATCTCCATAATGGCAGATTGGGTCAGACGGTCAACTTGAGGATTGAGGGAGCAAATTCCATTAGACAGTCGTTCTGGAAGCATTGGGACAACTCGGTCTGTCACATAGACAGAAGTCGCGCGGTTAAGGGCTTCCTTGTCAAGGGCCGAACCCTCGGTCACATAGTAGGAAACATCTGCAATGTGAACTCCGAGTTCCAGATTACCATTTTTCAAGGCCTTGATATGCACCGCATCGTCCAAGTCCTTGGCATCCGCGCCATCAATGGTGAAGGTAATCTCACCTCTCAAATCCAGACGGCCTTCCATATCCTTTTGAGACGGAGCATCAGGCACACTTTCTGCTTCCTTGACAACAGCTTCCGGAAACTCAGATACAATGTCCATAGACTCTAAAACCTCAAGGACATCAATTCCGACATCCGTTGAATGCCCCACTACATCAAGTACACTCGCGACAAAGAAATCATGTTTCTTGCTTGGGTATTTATCGATAAAGACCTTGAGAACTTCGGTTCCTTCTAGTTTTAGAGCTGGTTTCTTAACATAAATCGGTTGACTGATTTTCTGATTTTTCGAACGGATGTAGCCAGCATACTTGGGTTTTTCCTGATCTAGAACGATTTGTCCAACAACGGTTGTCAAACTGTGCTCTAGGATATCGATAATTTTGGCTTCTGCCGCTGTTCCCTTATTGCGGTCAGCGACTTTTTTGATGACGACCTCAACGGTATCACCATCAATAGCATAGTTAACATCGTTTTTACCTACAAAAAGGTCGTCCTCCTCGCCTTCTAGACTAACAAAGCCAAATCCATTTTTATGGGCATGAAAAATCCCCTTGAGGGTAATCTCATGTTTTTTCTTGACTTCCAAAGTCAGACTGCCATCTTCCTCAAAGCGTATCTGATGCTTTCTTTCCATTAAGGACAAGGTTTTAATCAACTCACGAAAATCCTTGGACCCATCTTTTTCCAAAGCCTGAGCCAAATCATTGACAGTCACCTTTCTCTTATCTTGTAAATATTCTTTTATTCTATCTTTCATATTTTCTTTCTAGATTTTTTAATTTTCTTTTACTGTAAAACCTTCTCAAATATCTTTTAAAAATAAAAAGAGGCAAAGACCTAGTCCTGCCCATTATTTTCTTATCTACTTGATAATACCGTCAATGCTAAGGCAATGGCTAGCCAGAAAAAGACTAAAATCCCTGTCAAACGCTGCATTACAGCTTCAAAACCGCGTGCTTTACTGCGTTCGAACAAATCACCTGAGCTGGCATCAAATACATTGCTGGATTGGTTTTTGGTTGGTTGCATGAAAATCGCAATCACAATCACAACAGATAATACTAATAAAATGGTTAATAATAGGTTATACATATCAAACTCCTTAAAATCCTTATTATTTTACCATAAAATCTACTTAGATTCAAGATGTAGGGTTACTTTTCTTTCCTTGGGACAATACTTTAAAACCTCAATCTTGTCTGGATGGGTTTTTGAATTTTTACTAGTTAGGTAATTGATACTGCCACAAGAGGAGCATTTGAGATTAATTTTTACTCGCACTAGATTTCCTTTACTTTTAATAATGTTCGAAATTGAAGAAGGTTAAAGAGACAACTAAAGGCAACACAAAGGCTTGTCGCATAAAAGACTGCATGGTAGCCAAATTGACCTGCTACTGCAGAACCTGCCATAGGCCCAACGACACCTCCCAGATAAAAGAATACCTGATTGAAGGCAAAGACCCTTGAAATACCGGCTTTGGGAGTCATTTTGCTGAGAAGGGCATTAACTCCGGGAATCAAGGCACCGGTTCCCAATCCAAAGAGGAAACGATAGAGTCCTAGTTGAAGGGGACTAGAGGCATTGGCACAGAGGAGATAGATGATGACTGAATAAAGCTGGGCTACAACCAAGAGGCGATGATTGCCTACCTTGTCACCTAGCTTTCCCATAACTCCTGCACTCATCATACTGGAAAAGCCCATACTGGATACAATCAAACCAGATACAAAAAGAAGATTCTCTGTCTGGCCTAAGTCGCGTACATACAGAGCTAAGATAGGGCCGATCGATTGGGCTGAAAATTGGATGACAAAACTGGTCAGAAAGAGGTTGACCAAAAGATAGGGATATTTAACTGAGGTAAATAATTCCTTTGTTGGGATGG
The DNA here is from genome assembly GCF_003942995.1 of Streptococcus mitis. GTDB lineage: Bacteria > Bacillota > Bacilli > Lactobacillales > Streptococcaceae > Streptococcus > Streptococcus mitis_CV. The sequence goes on from NZ_RJOH01000002.1 coordinate 4,899, forward strand.
CCTTTTCCTTGGCTACTGGTTGAAAATCTTCCTTGATAAAGCAAATAGTCAAAACAGCAGCTAAGAATAGAAAACTACCAACCAGTAAGAAAACAGTACGAATGCCAAATAATTCTGCGATAAAGCCACCAATAAAGGGACCAGTTAGAGTACCTGCAACTACGCCTGTAGACAAAGTACCTAAGGCAGAGCCTGATTTCTCCTTGGGAACCTGACTGGCTATCAAGGCTGTGGCGTTAGGAACAAAACCTGCAAATACACCATTCAGTAAACGAAGAAAGATTAACCAATAGATATTTGGCACAAAAGCCAAGCCTCCCATAGTAATGGTCATGGCCATGCCGGCCCGAATCATCATGGGTTTTCGACCGTATTTGTCAGCAAGGATGCCCCAGATAGGAGAAAAGAGCGCCGCAGAAATAGCAGAGACAGAAATAGCTAAGCCTGCATAAAAAGCGACTTGCTCACTCCCTACACCTAGATTTTCCACAAAGATGGGCATAAAAGGCACAACTAAGGAAATACTTGCTCCTGTCAGAAAATTACCAAACCAGGCAATGCGCAGATTATCCTTCCAGTTAATCTCTGTCATCTTGCTTACCTCCCTCAAGCAGGGAGAACACCTGAGTAAGAAGCTGGTTCTGATTGCCATTGTTGTCTAAAACATGGCTGGCCAAATATTTCTTTTTTTCTAAAGGCCACTGGGCTGTCAGACGAGACTCAGCTCCATCCTTGGATAACCGATCCCTTTTCATTAAGCGTTTCACTTGGACATCCCTGTCCACATAGACCAGCCAAATCTCATCAAACAAAGAGACGTAGTCCTGCTCAAAAAGTAGGGGAATATCCATGAAGAAAATCTCTTCTGTCTGAGCCAATTGGTCTCTTAATGTAGCTAGTTCCTTACGGATAATCTCTCCTTGGATTTGCTTAGACCATTCTCGTTCTTCAGGATTTGAAAAGATGAGACTAGCTAGGAGAGGGCGATTGAGTTCTCCATTTTCTAAGATAATTTTTTGACCAAAGTGCTGGACTAGAGCTTCAAACAGACGACCACCAGGTTTCTGTAGTTGGTGGACGACTGCGTCGGCATCCACTACTTGAAATCCTTGCTTTCTTATAAAATTTGTCACAGTTGACTTACCAGAGGCAATTCCCCCAGTGATTCCGATGATTTTTCCCATCAACCCCTCCTTTGGCACTGAGGACAAAAATGGGTGCCTCGTCCGCCTAGTTGGATTTTCTCAATGATGGTGCCACAACGTGAACATTCTTGACCAGCCTTGTCATAGACCTGATGAAAATCCTGCATGGTTCCATCTTCCCCAAAGGCATTGGTATAGGTCCGAATGGTTGAGCCACCTTTTTCAACAGCCTGTCCCAATACAGCAATGGTTTGGTCATGAATGGCAGTCGCTTCTTCTGCTATCAAAGTCTGGGAAGGTCTAGCCGGATGAACCTGAGCTCGCCAGAGAACCTCATCCACATAGATATTGCCAAGACCAGCTACCAAAGTCTGGTCTAAAAGATGGGATTTGATGGGCTTTTTAGACTTAGCTAGGGTAGCTTGAAAGACCTGCAAATCAAAGTCTTGTTCGCTTGGTTCAGGCCCTAATTTTTTAGAAATAAAGTAGGCGTCTAAAAGGTCAGGAGCCAAGAGTTCCATAGTACCAAACTTGCGTACATCCTCATAAACAAGCGTGCCACCATCTTCAAACTGAAAGAAAACATGGGCATGCTTGCGTTCAGGAACCTGGTCTGGATAGTAAAAATACTTGCCTTCCATGCGCAAATGGGAAATCAAGACCTTGTCTGTCAGGTAGAAAAGTAAATATTTACCCCGACGTCCCATTGACTCAACAATTTGACCAGGCACTTCCTTTCGAAACTCGTCCAAATCCGTCTTAATCATCTTGGGATAGCGAATTTCTATACTCGAAATCTTCTTTCCCAAAATCAATTTTTCCAAGCCACGTCGAACGGTTTCAACCTCAGGTAATTCAGGCATAAGTCCTCCTTCTGTAAAAACAAGAAGCAGGCATGAGCCCACCTCTACTTAGTATTCTTTTTCATTATAGCCAAAGTCAGCCAAATCTAGCTTTTTATCGCGCCAGTTTTTCTTGACCTTGACCCATGTTTCTAGGAAGACCTTGTCTCCTAGCATGAGTTCGATATCACGACGGGCCATGCTACCAATTTTTTTAAGCATAGCACCACCTTTACCGATAATAATCCCTTTTTGACTATCACGCTCGACCATAATTGTTGCACGGATGTGAACCTTGTCTGTCTCTTCGTCTCGTTTCATAGAATCAACCACTACAGCAACTGAGTGAGGAATCTCTTCGCGAGTTAGATGCAAGACTTTCTCCCGAACCATCTCTGAAACCAAGAAACGTTCTGGATGGTCTGTGATTTGATCAGACGGGAAATACTGGAATCCTTCGTCCAGATTTTCACTCAAAATATCAACTAAACGTGAGACATTATTTCCCTGAAGGGCTGAGATAGGAACAATTTCCTTGAAATCCATTTGATTGCGGAAATCATCAATCTGAGACAAAAGCTGGTCTGGATGAACCTTATCGATCTTGTTCACCACCAAAATCACAGGAACCTTGGCAGCCTTGAGACGCTCGATAATCATGTCGTCTCCCTTACCACGCGCTTCATCAGCAGGCACCATGAAAAGAACGGTGTCCACTTCGCGAAGGGTACTGTAGGCAGACTCAACCATGAAATCTCCAAGAGCTGTTTTAGGCTTGTGAATCCCTGGTGTGTCGATAAAGACGATTTGTTCCTTATCAGTCGTGTAAATTCCCATTATTTTGTTGCGCGTTGTCTGCGCCTTGTCACTCATGATGGCAATCTTTTGCCCCATGACATGATTTAAAAAAGTTGACTTCCCAACATTGGGACGTCCTAAAATGGCTACAAAGCCTGATTTAAAAGTCATAATTTCCTCTTACTATTTAAAATAATAAATCCCAGATTCGTGGGAGAAAAATCAATGCGCCTGTTAAGGCTGCGAAAAGAGAGACCACTAATACCGCGCCAGCCGCCATATCCTTGGCATTTTTAGCCAGCATGGAAAAGTGATAGTGACTGGCCAAATCCACCACATTTTCAATAGCAGAATTGATAATTTCAAAAGCTACTACCAAGAAAATGCTCAATAGGAGAAAGAGCCATTCGATTCGTGACACCTGAAAAACAAAACCTGCAAGGATGACCACAAGAGCCGTCACTGCATGTTTTCGCATATTGCGTTCTTCCTTGATGGCAGTAAAAATTCCTGTGAGAGCAAATTCTAAACTGGATATCAGGTCACGATTTTTCCATTTTCGTTTATTGTCTTGTGAGTCCATAGGCTGTCAAAATTTCTTCTTGTAAACCGAACATCTCCGCTTCTTCTTCCGGAGTGTAGTGATCATAGCCGTTGATATGTAAAAAGCCGTGTACTGCCAAGAAGCCCATCTCACGCTCAAAGCTATGGCCATATTCCTCGGCCTGCTCATGTGCCTTATCGATAGAGATGAACAGTTCCCCAATATAGGCATCAAACTCAGACATCATCTCTGCCAATTCTGGATTTTCAAGTAAATCTTCCTCGTCAAAGGCAATTTCCAACTCTGGCTTGTATTCAAGGCTGATGACATCTGTCGGACGGTCTGTGTCACGGTACTCCAGATTGAGTTCATGACTACGCTCATTGGTCACAAAGGTAACTGCCATCTCCTTGTCTTCTTTTCCTAATTTTTGGGCTGCAAATTCCAAAATTTCTTGGGTTTGTTGCAACATTTCTTTTGAAACTTGACCAGTTTCATCTACCATTTCAATATACATGTGCTTCTCGTTTCTCTTTACTTGGCTTTATTATACCACATTTCCATGATTTTATTCTACCTTTTTGATATAATACTATGGAATACAATCACAAGGAGAGAACGATGTCATTTGACGGATTTTTTTTACACCACATGGTTGAGGAATTGCGAAGAGAGTTAGTGAACGGTCGCATCCAGAAAATCAATCAACCTTTTGAACAAGAGTTGGTCTTGCAAATCCGCAGCAATCGCCAAAGTCATCGCCTGCTCCTTTCTGCCCATCCAGTTTTTGGACGCATTCAGCTGACCCAAACGACTTTTGAAAATCCAGCCCAACCTTCTACCTTTATCATGGTTTTGAGAAAATATTTGCAGGGTGCCCTGATTGAGTCGATCGAGCAAGTGGAAAATGACCGTATTGTGGAAATGACAGTTGCCAATAAAAACGAGATTGGGGACCATATTCAGGCTACCTTGATTATCGAAATTATGGGGAAACACAGTAATATTCTACTGGTCGATAAAAGCAGTCATAAAATCCTCGAAGTCATTAAACACGTTGGCTTTTCACAAAATAGCTACCGCACCTTACTTCCAGGATCGACCTATATCGCTCCGCCAAGTACGGAATCTCTCAATCCTTTCACGATCAAGGATGAAAAGCTCTTTGAAATCCTACAAACACAGGAAACGACAGCTAAAAACCTTCAAAGCCTCTTTCAAGGTCTGGGACGCGATACGGCAAATGAATTGGAAAACATTCTGGTTAGTGATAAACTTTCCACTTTCCGTAACTTTTTCAATCAAGAAACTCAGCCACGCTTGACTGAGACTTCCTTCAGTCCAGTTCCTTTTGCAAATCAGGTGGGAGAGCCTTTTACCAGTCTTTCTGATTTGTTGGACACCTACTATAAGGATAAGGCTGAGCGCGACCGCGTCAAACAGCAAGCCAGTGAACTCATTCGTCGTGTTGAAAATGAACTTCAGAAAAACCGCCACAAACTCAAAAAACAGGAAAAAGAGTTACTGGCGACAGACAATGCTGAAGAATTTCGCCAAAAAGGGGAATTGCTGACAACCTTCCTCCACCAAGTACCTAACGACCAAGACCAGGTTATCCTAGACAACTACTATACCAACCAACCTATCACGATTGCACTTGATAAGGCTCTGACTCCCAACCAGAATGCCCAACGCTATTTTAAACGGTATCAGAAACTCAAAGAAGCTGTCAAATACTTGACTGATCTGATTGAAGAAACCAAGGCAACCATTCTCTATCTGGAAAGTGTGGAAACTGTTCTCAATCAAGCTGGGCTGGAAGAAATCGCTGAAATCCGTGAAGAATTGATTCAAACTGGCTTTATCCGCAGAAGACAACGGGAGAAAATCCAGAAACGCAAAAAACCAGAACAATATCTAGCAAGCGATGGCAAAACCATCATCTATGTAGGACGCAATAACCTGCAAAACGAGGAGCTAACCTTTAAAATGGCCCGCAAGGAGGAACTTTGGTTCCATGCCAAGGACATTCCTGGAAGCCATGTTGTCATCTCAGGCAATCTTGACCCATCCGATGAAGTCAAGACAGACGCAGCAGAACTAGCCGCCTACTTCTCTCAAGGTCGCCTGTCAAATCTGGTTCAGGTAGATATGATTGAAGTCAAGAAACTCAACAAACCAACTGGTGGAAAACCCGGCTTTGTCACCTACACAGGACAAAAGACCCTCCGTGTCACACCAGATCCAGAAAAAATCGCATCCATGAAAAAATCCTGATTTTACTTGAAATCAGGATTTTTAACTTATACTCAATGAAAATCAAAGAGCAAACTAGGAAACTAGCCGCAGGCTGTACTTGAGTACGGCAAGGCGATGTTGACGTGGTTTGAAGAGATTTTCGAAGAGTATTACTACTCACTCAAATCATATTCAATTATAGGACTAATCTTTGCCACCTAGTTTCTCATTGATTTTCATCATGACACTAGCAATTTTTTCACCCCAATAAGGGTCTGAGGCATATTCCACATTCATACCAGACGCCTTGTTTCCAAGGAAAGTTCTACCCCTATCGATATAATTTTCCTTAATCCACTTGCTTGCACCTAAAATTCCCTTATCAACATCATCAAATGTCTTGGCAGAAAGGTAAGGAGTCGTATCATAGGCTGTAATTCCAAAGAAATTATTCTTATCTTTGGCAATCTTACTTCGTCCCCAGTCACTTTCTAAGGCACTATGAGCAAGGAGATAGAGGGCATTGATATGGTAATGTTCTTCGGCTTCCTTAAAGGTTGCTCCCTTGTTCTCCAAGAGGCTATTATTAATATTTAGCAGACTAAATACCTTATCCAAGTCTTCAGCACTATAGTTTGTAGCCTCTGTCAAATCTTTGAAAAGGAAGGGATTTTTAAGCTTAAAACCATCAAAATGCAGGCCATCTGCCGAATAATATTTCTTGCCTACTTCCATATCAGAAAGATGAGAAGCTACTGGGATACTAGCATTCTGAGCCACATAGTGATAAAAACGGTGGCCATCACTCTCATAATAAGGGATAAAATCCTTACTAGCATCTAGTGCTTGTAAATCTTCTGTTTTCATATAGCCTGACAAACCAGAAACAGTAATAGCCAGGCGCTTGTCATCACTCTTTCTGTCCTTATCAAGCCAGACGACACTTCCTTGTGATATATAGGAGAGTTTATCACCATCTGCATTATAAACATTTGCTGTGATAGGCACTACTTGATAGTATGCAGCATTTTGACTTGTAGTTTTTTCTCCAAGCCATTTACCATCACTTCCAAGCTGATGACCATCAATATTCTCGTTTTTTGCCATGTAACCGCCGGATTTGAAGTAGTACCAGGCTTGACTATGAGAATCATATACCCACTCTTTTTCAGCCATTTTACCATCAGATTTGAGGTAAAACCATGACTCTTTATCCAAAATCCATTCATTGGCTGCCATATAGCCTCCGGATTTTAGATAATAATACTGACCATTATCAAAAATCCATTCTTTATCAGCACGATTCCCATTTTCTTTAATGTAAAACCAAGATTGGTATTGTTTGTCAAAAAGCCAACCTTTCTGTACTTTGGCACCACTAGAATTCACATAAACCTGGTCAATCCACTGACTTGTCAGTAAATAACCACCAGATTTGAAATAATAGTCCTTACCCTTAATTTGGAGCCATTCTTTCTCTGCGTGCTGGCCATCTGCTTTGATATAAAACCAAGCATCATATTGAGAATCATAGACCCAGTCTTCTATTACCTTGGCACCTGTAGCACCGACATAGGAAGCTCCTAGCCAAGCATTTCTTTTCATCTTTCCATCTTGGTCAAGATAATAGAGGACTCCCTTGTCTTCTATCCATTCTGACTTGGCCATATAGCCACCAGATTTAAGGTAAAAATAGTCATCACCTTGCTTTAGCCATTCATTTTCAGCATAGTTGGCATCTTCTTTTATATAAAACCAAGATTGATAGTGAGCATCGAAAACCCACTCATTAGCTGTTTGACTCCCATCTGCTTTCAGGTATTGTTTTCCTTGCCAAGTACCATCGCTAGCCATTGCACTCTCTGGTCTGACTAAGAAAAATAGCAGGGCTAAAAAAATAAATCTCAATTTCTTCATTAATTTACTTCCTCTGTTCTTACTCATTTCATTATATCAAAATTCTCTATAATCAACATTACAAACTAATAAAAAATCAAGAACAGAATGATTGCAGTTTACCTCAGAGACTCTTTGACTTCCTTGCGGAGATTTTCTAGACTGCTGATACCATATTTATCCATAACCTTTGGTAAATTTTCGATAATATCAGGACAGGCATATGGATTGGTAAAGTTGGCTGTTCCAACTCCAATAGCCGATGCTCCAGCCAGATACATTTCTAGGGCAGCTTCTGCCGAATCCACTCCTCCCATTCCAATGATAGGCAGGTCTGTAGTTTGGGCTACTTGGCGGATGAGTTTGAGGGCTACTGGAAAGACTGCTGGACCTGACATTCCACCTGTTCCATTGGCCAAGATTGGTTTGCGAGTTTTGAGGTCAAAGCGCATTCCGACAAGGGTATTGATCATGGTCAATCCACTTGCTCCTGCATCCTCTGCTGCCTTTGCGACGGTGACAATATCGGTCACACTAGGGGTTAGTTTGACATAAACTGGTACATCAGAGGCTTCCACAGCTGCTTTTACCACATCATAAGCCAGATCAGGATCTTGACCAATCAAGAGCCCATGATTGCAGTGGTCTACGTTAGGACAAGAAATATTGAGCTCAATAGCCTTCACATTAGCTGCCTTGGAAATACCATGAGAAACAGCCGCATACTCTTGTTTTGAAAAACCAGCTACATTGGCAATGATGGGAAGATTTGGATATTCTCTTTCCAACCACGGTAACTTTTCAGCCAAAACAACTTCCAAACCAGGATTTTGCAAGCCAATTGCATTGAGCATACCAGCGGGTGTTTCTGCCACTCTTGGAGTTGGATTGCCAAAGCGTGGTTCAAGGGTTGTCGCCTTGATCATAATAGAACCTAAAAGGTCTAAATCATAGTACTTGGCATACTCTTGTCCAAAACCAAAACAGCCTGATGCTGGAATGATCGGATTTTTCAAATCCAAACCAGGTAGAGAAACTTGTAAACGATTTGTAGTCATGATTTTCTCCTTATAATACAACAGTTCCTGTTCGGAAAACAGGACCATCTTCACAGACGCGTTGGCTGACCGTCTCGCTTTCTGGCACTTTTAGGACACAGGCATAGCAAGCCCCCATCCCACAAGCCATACGAGATTCCAGAGATAGATAGGCTCTTGGGTGGTCATAAAAGTTTTGATTGATATACTTCATCATGCCAGGCGCCCCACATGAATAAACAGCATCAAACTGACTGTCTAAGTCATTGATGACAACAGACACATTTCCTTTAATGCCATATGAACCATCATCTGTCGTTACAAAAACCTGACCATATTGGGCCAATTCCTTTTCAAGGATAACAGCATCCTTGTTAGCAAAACCAAGGACTGTCACTACTTTCACACCACGCGCATGTAATTCCTTGGCCACCTCAAGCAAAGGAGGTACACCAATCCCACCTCCAACTAAGAGAACCTGGCTCTGCTCATCTAGGTCAGACAAGTCAAAACCATTTCCCTGAGGACCCATCACATCAAGAGTATCTCCCTGACTTAAGGTTGAAAAAATAGCTGTCCCAGTTCCCTCAATCCGATAAATAAGATGACACTGCTTATTTGCCTTATCAATAGACGAAATTGAAATAGGACGACGCAAAAGATGGGCATCATCAGGCACACGCAGATGAAGGAATTGGCCTGCTCGCATAGCTTCAACCATTTCCCCTTCTAGGACTAATTCAAAGATTGCTGGCGCGATTTCCTCCTGTGCTACCACCTTCATGGTTTCCAAACGAATTGCACCCAAACGTTTCTTACATGTGGGATTCATGACTTCTCCTCCTTAAATTTTAAGGGGACCAGATAAAGAAAAGACCTTGCTAGTGCAAGGCCTCAGTTAAAATTGTACAACAGAAGAGAGCACACTCAAAAAGTCTCCTCTAGAAAATTGTACTATTCTTTTATCTGACACCTTGTGAGTCTCTCTGGACTCCCCTTAAAGGTTAAATTTTTACTAGTATACTCTTTCAGCTAAAAAAAGTCAAGTAGAAAACGAACATTCTACTTAACCTCACGAGATTATTTTTCACGAATGACTTCGACCTTGTAGCCATCAGGGTCTTTGACAAAGTAATAGTTAGGCGCAGTTCCTGGTAGGCCATTTGGCTCAGTAACTTCATAACCTTTGGCACTGTGCTCTTGATGAAGCGCCTCAAGATCAGGTGTACTTAGGGCGATATGGGCAAATCCATCTCCAACCACATAAGGACCATGATCGTAGTTATAAGTCAACTCCAACTCATAGTCGTCACCTTCAAGACCTAGATAGACAATCGTGAAGGCATGATCTGGAAAATCTCTGCGACGCAATTCTTTAAAACCAAAAGCATCTTGATAAAATGCGATTGATTTTTCAAGGTTTTCTACTCGCAAGCAAGTGTGTAGCATTTTTGATGCCATATTTTTCTCCTTTATTTTTAAAAAGACTGGGACAATCCTGTTCCAGTCTTATCTGTTATTATTTACCAAGTTTTGCTTTAGCTGCATCTGCAAGAGCTGTGAAAGCTGCTGCATCGTTAACAGCCAAGTCAGCAAGCATTTTACGGTTAACTTCGATCTCAGCCAATTTCAAACCATGCATCAATTGTGAGTATGAAAGTCCGTTCATACGAGCTGCCGCATTGATACGAGTGATCCACAATTTGCGGAAGTCACGTTTTTTCTGACGACGGTCACGGTATGCATAGTAGTAAGAGTTCATTACTTGTTCTTTTGCAGTACGGAACAAGATGTGTTTAGCTCCATAGTAACCTTTTGCTAATTTAAGAATACGTTTACGACGTTTGCGTGATACAACGCCACCTTTAACACGTGCCATGTTTTATTTCCTCCAAATATTTCCTAGAATTGTTTACTTACAGTCAAGCTATTATTTCAAGCGAGTAAGCATTGCTTTGATACGTTTGTAATCTCCTGAATGCACCATAGATGCTTTACGAAGATGACGACGTTGTTTCTTAGTTTTTCCGTGGAAACGGTGAGAAGTGTAAGCACGGAAACGTTTAAGTCCACCAGAACCTGTACGTTTGAAACGTTTAGCTGATGCGCGGTGTGTTTTTTGTTTTGGCATGATTTTTTCTCCTTTATTTAACTTTCTGACAATTATTTTTTGTCAGTCGCTGGCGCCAATTGCATGAACATTTGACGTCCATCCATTTTAGCACGTTGTTCGATGATGGCAATATCTTGAGTTGCTTCAGCAAACTCGGCTAAAACTTTCGCACCAATCTCTTTATGGGTAATCATACGACCCTTAAAGCGAATAGATACCTTAACTTTATTTCCTTTTTCAAGGAATTTGCGTGCATTGCGAAGTTTTGTATCAAAGTCACCCTTGTCAATAGTTGGACTTAGACGAACTTCTTTCACAGTAACAACACTTTGTTTTTTACGTTGTTCTTTTTGCTTCTTCTGGTACTCAAATTTGAACTTACCGTAGTCCATAATTTTTGCAACAGGCGGCTTGGCTTGAGGTTGAATCAATACTAGGTCAACATTAGCGTTATCAGCCAAAGCTTGCGCTTCACTGAGTGGCTTGATGCCTAGCTGTTCTCCTTCAAGACCAATCAAGCGAACTTCACGTACACGAATCTCATCATTGATGAATAAGTCTTGCTTTGCTATGGTTTTCACCTCTTTTGTTTTATTAGAGAAAAACAATAGCGGACTCGTAAATATACAAGCCCGCACGTTATGATAGCGTTTCTTAGAAACTTTTCATCCGTAGGGCCAGGCAACTTAATGTCACAAGGCGAGAAGCTCTCACTTCTGCTTTTCTCAACTTTTATATGATACCAAGTTTTCTAGCCCTTGTCAAGATAAAAAGTTATTTTTTTGAAAAGTTTGTGTTTATATTTTGACTTGGTTTCCGAATCAAAAAGAGAGAAACAAGTTGATTCCCTCTCTGTATTAATTTTTCCACACCTTCCCTATGGGAATGCTAAAACCTATTAAAAACTTCCTTTTTACGTGAACTTCCCCATCTTTCGATAAATAGAATCCCCACTAACAAAAGGATAATCAGGCAAGGAAGTAAGACTAGCCCCATACCCCAATTCAGATTGACATTATCAATCTGCTTAGGTAATCTTCCAGACAAAATATCTACTGAACGCAAGTAAGTAAAGGGAATCAGATGTGCAATCCTTTGAAGAGGCTGAATTGTTTGGATTCCAAACAATAAGCCAACAATTCCAATGAGTGAAAGAAAGAGGACAGGCATTTTTTGCTTGAAAAAGTAAGCAATCAAGTACACTACTTCCACAATAACGATAAAGGCTAAGAAAGCTAATAACAAGCCAGGAAATAACATATCTTGTATCTTTCCAATAGTTACCTCTTGATTCACTAAGCTATAAATCGGGTAGGGATAATCTAACTGTCCAAAACCACTTATCAGACTTCCCACTAGAAAAGAAAATCCGATGATTCCGATAAACAGCACAGTTACATAGCCCACTCCAACTCCAAGGGAGGACATGGCAAATGCCACTTTTGAAAAAGGATATAACTGAGCTGTGTCCAGATGATTTTGATATCTTTCTGCAAATAGTTGCGTTAGCATAAAAATAATAGCAATCACAAACAAGGTTGGGATGATAGCCTCTAAAATCCAGATAATCTGATCAATCCCGTGGGTCGGAAACTCCAAAGTATGTGCTTTTATGTTCAAGGGATACAGGGCTTGGTAAATCTTTCGTTGGCGGTCAACCGCCATTTTAAAGTCAGAGCTAATAGTCGGGTTATTTGATATCATTTCATAATTCTTCTCTTCATCTTGCCACTGCAAATAGTAGGCTTCTTTCCATCGCCCTTCTTTTAATAAAGTCAGAATTTCTGTCTTTTGAGTCGAATAATTTTTTTGCCCGTCTAAATTATTTTTAGCAATCTGGTATTCCTCCGAGCTGGTGTCAGATATTTGGGAAAGTTTCTCTTCATATTCATTGATGATTCTCTCATCTTTTACAAGACGGGTTTCCAACTCGCTCTCCAAGCTGTGTGAGTTTGCAGTCCGACTATTTAAATAAAAGGTAACACCGAGTACAGATGCAAATAAAAGTAAGATAATCCAGTTTAAACGACTTTTGAAAACTTTCTTTAATAAAAATTGGCTAATATCTTTCATAACGGAACCTCTTCTATCTGCCCCTGACGAATGGTTACGATGCTATCGCAAATCTCCACTAACTCCTCTTTGTAGTGAGAACTTAAAAGAACCAGCTGTTCTTGTCTATCGATTTGTGCCAGCCTATCAAAAAACTTCTGTCGATAATACTCATCTAAGCCATTTGTAATCTCATCCATGAGCCAGCATTTCGCCTGACTCAGGAAATACATGGCAATCACCAAGCGTTGCTTCATGCCTAAGGAATACTTGCGAATGGGAAGACTGATATAGTCAGACATTTCCCAATAGGTAATTTCATCCCCCAAGTTCAGCCCTGACTTCCAGATGTTCTTGATCAGGCGAAGATAGTCCATCCCACTTAAGTTTCCATCCAGCCATTCAATACTCTCATAATAAAACAAAGAAGGAGAGACTGCGATATTTCCGCTACTTATAGGAATTAAATTGCTAATGGCACGAAACAGTGTCGTCTTTCCAGAGCCATTTATAGCAAGAATACCATAAATCCTACCCTTTTCAAATGTAAAATCAACATCTTGTAAGATGACTTGTCGCGTTTTTAAGGTCACATGAGTAAGCTGCAACATATCTAGCCCTCCTTTTTGGATTAATAGCCTCTGCTGTAGTAGTTTAGTACCTCATAATAATCGTAATTCCAACCAGAATCAATTTTATATTCAGAATAGCTGTCATAACGATACCATAACAGGGGATTAATATAGTTATATCTCTGGGAATTCATACTAGACTTATAGTAGATATTCCAATCATACCTATAAGTTTTAAGAACGCTCACAGCAGATATACTGGACTGAAAAAGACCAATAATCATAAACTAATTAAACGATTTTTACTAATTTTTAATGGTTTTATATCATTAATATTGAATACGCTTTCATTATATCGTTTTTATCATTATTATGCAACAGATTTTTAGTTTATTTTACTAATATATAATATTTGTCCTTCCTATCGAACACTTTCGATTTTCCAATTTTTCCAACCTTTAAAGCGTATAGCTCCTTGCTGGTCAGTTCGGTAAACTTTGCTATTGATACCTTCCAGTCGTGTCAAGGTTTCCTGATGGGGGAGTTTCGTTCGATTGTTCTTTCCAACTGAGATGAGAGTCATCTCTGGTTTGAGATGTTCTAAAAAGGTTGAATTTGATGATTTTTTAGAGCCATGTTGGCCAGCTTTCAAAACATCCACTTCTAGGTCAGGATACTGCTTCAGCAATTCCTTCTCCCCTTTCTCCTCCAAATTTCCTGTGAAGAGAAAGTACTTATCCAAAAGTTTTCCATACAGAACCAGGGAATCATCATAACCTCCATCTCCTATTTTCCTTGGAGCTAGGACTTCTAACTGACTTCCAAAAATTGGCAAGTTCTCTCCTGCTGTCACACTGCGCACCTTAGTTTGGGTCGCCTGTAGTTCTGCCACAAATTCCTTCTGTTTCAGAGTTCCTTTTGATACTAAGATCTCCCCTACACGGAAAGCCTTGGTCACCTCCAACAAATCACCAACACGTTCCTTGTCCGTATTTGTCAAAATCAGCTGGTCAATCTTGGCTACTCCTCGATTTTTGAGATAGGGAATCAAGGTTCGCTGGGCATTGCTGGTCGTCGCCTTTTCTTGCCATTTTTCGATTTTCTTATCAGATTCTGCCTTGCCACCAACATCTATGAGAATGGTCTTCCCAGTTACATCCCGTAGGAAAATACTTTCTCCTTGCCCCACATCCAGCATGGTGATTTCATTTTCCAGTGGATGCTTGGTCAAGAAAAAGAGACCCACAATAAATAAGCTGAAGCCAGCTACTCTTTTAATATTTTTCCTCAAATCATAGACCAAAGCCAAGGAAATTAACAATAAAATTAAAAGCCATGCATTGGGTTGTCCAAAGACTAGAGGTCTACTTGCCACCTGTGAGACCAAGCGAATCATCCCCTCCAACCATTCAAAAATAAAATTAAGCTGAATGACTGGATAGAGAAAGGAAAGGGCAAATAAGATAGACAAGAGCGGTAAGAAGACCAAGTCAAAAAGAAAGGAAAAGACAAAGGTCAAAAGGATGGACCAAGGCTGAAATTCCGCAAAATAGAAGGATAGAATGGGCAATATTCCCAAGGAAATGACTAGACTTTCTCTGGCAATAGCCTTAAGCCCCTCCTCTTCTTTGCTGGTCATAGTCAAGATAAAAGCATAAGCGCAGGACAAGACTCCTCCTGCAGTCAGGAAAAAGTTGGGCATGACGATAAAGAGTACAAGCACCGTCAAGGCAAAATTATCCAAGCCCTTAACACCATGTTGAGCCAGTAGCTTTTGCAAAAGACTGCGAATGACCGAGGCTGAAAATCCAGTCAAACCAGCATAGAGAAGGGAAAAGGGATAAGTCAGCCATTTCAACTTTTCTTGGGTCAAGCCCAATCGCAAGAGAAGTTTCTTAAATACGTCCATGAAAAAACCTACCTGCATGCCAGACAAGGCAAATAGGTGGATAATTCCTAAACTGGAATAAAGCTCATTCATCTCCTCAAAGTCAGTGTCCAGATGTCCTAATAGAAGCCCCGTCATGTAATTGCGCATAGGGTCTGGAAAGTGCGTCTTAATCCAAACTACAACCTTTCGACGTAAGCTGGACAGGTTTTCACCTGCATCCCAACTGCCAACCTTTTGAAGTGACTGGATTCTTTTAATATTGAGAGTCTGGTAAATTCCCTGAGTCTTCAGATAGGCTTGGTAGTCAAATCCACCAAAATTTCTCTGCCCTTCTGGCTCCGAAAGCTTCCCTTCTAGTTCCAAGTCATGAAGGGCTGTTAAAGCTTGAAAGGCTTCTTTCTCCTCCTCGGACTGGAGTTTATAATAGACTTGAAAAATGCGTCCATCAGACTTACCACGAAAGGACAGACTGTCACCATTAACCTTAATAGTGTCAGGCAAAATCCGTACCCTTTCAACAGAATCCGTCAAATTTTGACTTGCTTGACTCTGTTGCCAATTTTGAAACAGAAACCAGAAGGCAAAGATTCCGCAAATAACTAGAACTTTTCCAGCAGGTTTCCAAGGAAATTGGATAAAGAGACAGACAATCAGAAAAACAAAGCCCAACAAAGCAAGATAGGATGCTGAGAAAATAGCGTAATAAAGCCAAAGTAACAGAAAACTCAGGTAAATTAGGGGAATAGAGAAATTCTTAATCCACTGTAACATAATCTTTTAACTTTTCTATGGTCTTGGCACCAATTCCAGAGACTTTCTTGAGTTCATCAACCGACTTGAATTTCCCATTTGCCTCACGATGGTCGATAATGTCCTGAGCTCGTTTTCCTCCCAGTCCCTTGACCTGCTTGAGTTCTTCCAGACTAGCTTTGTTGAGATTGACCTTCTTTTCTTTGCTTGTTGAAGAAGGCGCTCCAGAACCAGTCTTTTCACTAGCTGATTCTTCTCCCTTAGTTGGGACGTAAATCAGAGCCTCGTCACTAACTTTCTGAGCTAGATTGAGCGACTTGCTATCTGCTTGTTCTGTCAAACCACCAGCCTTCTGAACAGCATCATTGACTCGACTACCTACCGGCAAATCATAAATTCCAGGTGCTTTAACAGCGCCTTTTACATCTACTGTGATTAGATCTTGTTCAACAGGTTCTTCCTTTTCTTCCTTCTTCACTTCCTTTTCGGATACCGAATCCTTGGAAACAGCTGCAACTTTTGCCTGCAAATTCGTTTCCTTGACAGGTGTTTGTGGAGCTGGCTTTAGCAGGAAAAATCCTCCTACAAGTAAGCCCAGACCAGTACAGATGACAATGATTTTATACTCTTTAATTTTCTCGATAATTGCTTCCATATTTTCTCCTCTCTTAGATTATTCGTAAGAGGAAGAAAAAACAGTTGAAAATTTCTTCACAACTGCTTATTTATTTGCAAAATAGTCTTCCTTGGTCAAGACATAATGAACTCTTGTAACAATTCGGCCTTCTTCATGCTGGTCTATACAAGCATATGGTTCTGCATGGGAAAAACGCATGCCTGATTTCTCCATGACCTTTCCTGACGCAGGATTAGCCTTATCGTGTAAAGCAACTAACTTATTCATTCCTATCTTCTCAAAAGCTAGCTCAATTACGGCACGATTGGCTTCTGTCGTTAATCCTTGATTCCAATACTTTTTATTGATAATGTAACCAATAGCTGCCTTCTTAAGAACAGGATCAATCTTGTGCAAGTCAATGGTTCCAATAAACTGACCATTGCTTTTTAGTTCTATTCCCCAGCGTCCCAAGGGATTGGTCAAGTAGAACTGAGCAATGTTATTCTTGGTTTCTTCCAAGCTTTGATTGGTTAGAAAAGTGTAACGTGTATTATCCTTATCCGAGGCATACTCAAACATAGCTTCCGCATCATCCAAGGTTACAGGTCTAAGCAATAAACGCTCCGTTTCTATAGACGGATACTGGGCAAGTTTTACAAAAATTGATTCCATATATTTCTTCCACTTAAAACCTTTCTAATCTAATATAAGGATATTAAATAAAACATTTAAAACGCAAATTTATACTTGGTATTGAGATAACTTTAAGTACAAAAGAACTACCCTTCAGATAGAGGTTGAGGATCTAATTCTTCACTCTCTGCCTTTTTAACTGGAGCTGGTTCATAAGCTCGAATAATCTGAGCAACAACTGGATGGCGAACCACATCCTTGGCTGAAAAATGAACAAAGTCAATCTGGTGAATGTTCTTGAGCTTTTCTTGGGCGTCAATCAAACCTGACTTGACATTACGTGGCAGGTCAATCTGACTGATATCTCCATTGACAATCATCTTAGAATTAAAACCTAAACGAGTCAAGAACATTTTCATCTGCATGATGGTCGTATTTTGAGCCTCATCGAGAATGACAAAGGCATCATCCAAGGTCCGTCCACGCATGTAGGCAAGGGGTGCAATCTCGATAATTTCACGCTCCATGAGACGAGTCGTTTGGTCTTTTCCCAGAATCTGATACAAGGCATCATAAACGGGTCGAAGATAAGGATCTACCTTCTCCTTGAGATCACCCGGAAGAAATCCTAGACTTTCTCCTGCTTCCACTGCTGGACGAGTCAGGATAATCCGCTTGACTTGCCCACGTTTAAGGGCAGTCACGGCCAAGGTCACTGCAAGAAAGGTCTTCCCTGTCCCTGCGGGCCCAATTCCAAAGGTCACATCATGCTGTTTAACACTGTCCACATAAAGTTTTTGCCCTAGGGTTTTGACACGAATAGGTTTACCAGTATTATCCTTGATGATTTCTTCTTCGTAAAGGGCGACAAACTTGTCGATTTCATCGTTTTTGACCATGCTAATCGCAGTCACCACATCTGGCGTACCAACGGTCATCCCACGATTTACCAAGACCATCAAAGCCTGAATAACCTGACGAGCTTCCTCACAGGCAGTCTCTTCTCCCAAAACCTGGACAATCTCCGTACGAGCATGAATCACCACATCAAGCTCTTCTTCCATCAAACGAAGATGGCGTTCATTGGAACCAAAAAGATGAAACAGGTCATCTGGGTGACTCAGTTGAATGTCTATTGAATGTTCCTTCAAATAAAGAACCTCTCTAATCCTTTTATTTCTTTTTATTATAGCAAAGGGGTGGAGAAATTACTAGCCCAAACCCAGTGAATCATGCTAGTGTTCTAAGTATTCTTGCCAGATGGCGTCAAAGTCTCCTAGGTTAAAAGAGAAACTAGCATGTTCTTCCAAAAAACGACTCACCTCATCAAAATCATCTGTGTGTTTTGGAAAGGCTGACTCTTCAAAAGCTAAGTCTGCCAAGATAGCTTTGGGACTGTTACTTTTAGGATTGCGCTCAGTCATAAGCCAAGTGTAAAATGATTTTCTCATATGTCTCCCTAAATCAACTCTGTCCCAAACTGGTCTTGCTTGATTTTGCCAGCCTTCATCAAGCCACCAAGTGCCTTCTTGAACTGCCCTTTAGAAATTCCAAAGGTTGCCTTGATGTCGTCTGGAGATGACTTATCATTCAAGGTCATAAAACCTCCATTGCTTTCCAAGTAAGTCAAAATCATCTGAGCATCATTTTCCAACATTTCAAAAGAACGTGGTTTGAGAGAGAGGTTCAAGGTACGGTCCACTTCACGAAAACCAATGACACGCGCATCTAAAACTTGACCCAAACGTGGCTCTGCATAGCGCTCGCTAGGATGGATAAAGCCAAGCATGTTATTTTCTGGTAGGTAAACAAAAGTTCCTGACAGCTTGAGGCGGTAAACAATGGCTGGCCAGTTTTGGTTCTGCATGTTGTTGTAGGCAGGACGAGCTAGACGTTGGAAGTCTTCTTGATAGGCCAAGAGGCCCCAGATACGGTCTTTCTTGTCCACTTCAAGACGGATGTAGAGTTGGTCGCCCTTCTTAGGCCAGAGTTCCTTGAGCTCAGGGAGAATATCGAGTGACACAACGATTTCCTTGTCAGGAAGGCCTGTATCCACAAAGACACCCAAGTCCTTACGAACCTCTGTAACACGGCCCCAACCAAATTGGTCCTGAGTGGCAGTCACTTCTAAGGTTGTCAGGCGGAGTTTTTGCTTCATATCCGTGTAGGCAAAACCTTTGACCGTATCCCCTACTGTATGTTGGCCTTCTTCCTTAGCAAGAGCATAGGTTTGGCCATCCTTTTGCACAAAGTAAAAACGGTCGTTTTCATCGATGATCAGTCCAACGATAAAACTTGCAAGATTTGTATTCATATTTCCTTCTTTCGAATAAAACTCAGCCAGCAATGCCAACTGAGTTTTTCTGTTTATTTTTAGACTTCCAAAAGTTCTTTTTCTTTGTTGGCAGTCATGTCGTCGATGTGTTTAACAGCATCGTCTGTTACTTTTTGAATGTCTTTTTCAAGAGTCTTCAATTCGTCTTCAGTGATTTCTTTTGCTTTTTCTTGTTTCTTAGCTTCGTCCATAGCATCGCGACGGATATTGCGGACAGCCACTTTAGCATTTTCGCCGACCTTCTTCACTTCTTTAGCAAGGTCACGACGAGTTTCTTCTGTAAGAGCAGGGATAACCAAACGAATAACAGAACCGTCGTTAGCTGGTGTGATACCAAGATCAGAGGCATTCAAGGCACGTTCGATGTCTTTCAATGAAGACTTGTCAAATGGTGTCACCAACAAAACACGCGCTTCTGGAATCGTAATTGAAGCGATTTGGTTAAGAGGAGTTTCTACACCGTAGTATTCTACATGTACACGGTCAAGCAAGCTTGCATTGGCACGACCGGCACGGATACCACCAAATTCACGAGCAAGTGATTGGTGAGACTGGGTCATTCTCTCTTTAGCTTTTTCAATAATTGCGTTAGCCATAATCTTTCTTATTCCTTTTCTTCGATATTATTTGAAACTGTTGTTCCGATATTTTCACCAAATACGACACGTTTGATGTTGCCTGGTTGGTTCATGTTGAAGACAACCAAGTCAATGTCGTTATCCATTGAGAGGGTTGAAGCTGTTGAGTCCATGATACGAAGACCTTTGTTAATAACATCACGGTGAGTCAATTCTTCAAATTTAACAGCTGTCTTGTCCTTCTTAGGATCGGCATTGTAAACACCATCTACGCCATTTTTAGCCATAAGGATAGCATCCGCTTCGATTTCAGCTGCACGAAGGGCTGCTGTTGTATCTGTTGAGAAGTATGGTGAACCAATTCCGGCACCAAAGATAACGATACGACCTTTTTCAAGGTGACGAAGAGCACGTCCACGGACATAAGGCTCTGCCACTTGTTGCATAGCAATGGCAGTTTGCACACGCGTATCAACACCAACTTGTTGCAATGAATCTGCCATCACAAGAGCATTCATAACAGTCCCAAGCATTCCTGTGTAATCTGCCTGAACGCGGTCCATACCTGCTTCTGCTGCAGGTTCTCCACGCCAGAGATTTCCTCCACCAATAACAAGGGCAATTTCGATACCTAAGCTATGAACTTCTTGAATCTCTTTTGCGATTGTTTGAACTGTTTGGATATCAATCCCTACGCCACGTTCACCGGCAAGGGCTTCACCTGATAACTTGATTAAAATACGTTTATACTTGGGATTCGCCATTTTCACTCTCCTTCTTTTATCCTACCTATTTTATCACAATTTCTAAGATTTTTATAGTATCATGAGCAATTCTTTCAAAAAAATTAGACTGTTAAAAATTCCTCTAAGTCACTAAGGGCACGCTCTGCAATTTTTTCATATCGAGCCTTCTTATCACGGATACGTTCGCCTTCCAACTCCTTGATAATACCGAAATTGACATTCATTGGTTGGAAATGTTTGCTGTCAGCATGGGTGATGTAATGAGCTAAGCTTCCAATCGCTGTCGTCTCTGGGAAAATAGCCTCGCTTTCTCCCTTGAAAAGACGAGCCGCGTTAATTCCCGCAACTAAGCCTGACGCTGCTGACTCAACATAACCCTCCACACCCGTCATCTGACCAGCAAAGAAGAGATTTGGTTGTTTCTTAGAACGATAAGTCTGCTCAAGAAGATTCGGTGAATCCATGTAAGAATTGCGGTGCATAACACCATAACGAACAAACTCCGCATTTTCAAGGCCTGGAATCATTTGGAAGACACGTTTTTGTTCTCCCCATTTGAGATGGGTCTGGAAACCAACGATATTGTAGAGGCTACCAGCAGCATTGTCCTGACGAAGTTGGACAACCGCGTACGGTGTTTTGAATTCTCCATCACGAGGTCCTGTGTAGTCATCTGGATACTCCAAACCGACTGGTTTCATAGGACCATAAAGCATGGTTTTAATACCTCGTTTGGCCATGACTTCGATAGGCATACAGCCTTCAAAGTACTTTTCTTTTTCGAAAGAATTAAGCGGTGCTTCTTCTGCATTGACTAAGGCTTCATGGAAATCCATAAATTCTTGCTTGGTCATTGGAGCATTGAGGTAGGCAGCTTCTCCCTTGTCATAACGAGACTTAAGATAGACCTTGCTCATATCGATGGTGTTGACGTCGATAATAGGCGCTGCAGCATCGTAGAAATAGAAACCATCGCCATCATTAAGGGCATGAATCTTCTCAGCCAAGGCATCGCTAGTCAAAGGACCAGTAGCGACAACTGTGATAACATCTGTCGGCAGTTCTGTAATTTCATCACGAACCACTTCAATCAAGGGGTGGTTGGCCACTTTTTCGGTCACCATTTGAGAGAAACCATCACGGTCCACCGCAAGGGCACCGCCTGCAGGAACACGAGTAGCTTCAGCAGATTCCAAAATAACTGAACCCAAGCGACGCATTTCTTCCTTGAGAAGACCCACTGCATTTGTCAAAGCATCCCCACGAAGAGAATTGGAACAAACTAACTCTGCAAAATTGTCTGTTTTGTGTTGAGGTGTTGACTTGACACCACGCATTTCATAAAGTTTAACTGGAATACCACGTTCTGCAATTTGGTAGGCAGCTTCAGACCCTGCCAAACCAGCACCGATAACATTGATATAAGATTGAGACACGACACTAATACCTCTTTGGGAGTGTGAAGACAAGATTCACATTGAAAAAGTCCACAGGACTTACTTCGCTCTCGAATTTCTTGGCTCAGGCTGAAAAAGTCCCCCGGACTTTTTCACTCCCACAAATCTTTCTAATTTTTTCTTCTACTAGTATAACAAAAAAAGGGAAGAAGGCAAACTTCCCTGTTTAGTCATTTTCTTGATTTTCTTCCCAGTCGTGGTAGGCTGCGTAAAGCTGGCTCTTATTCCACTGGTAAAACTTAGCTACTTCCTTGATAGCTTGATTTTTCTTCATGCCTTGCTGGATACGAGTTTGGATTTCTAAGAACAAGTCTTCCTCGTCTTTTTCTTCTACATCCTGACTGGCACCTTCAACGATGAGAAGGCATTCTCCCTTAAGTGGCGTTTCAGCGATGCTTTCCAGCAATTCAGAAATGGTACCTCTTTGGTATTCTTCATAGATTTTGGTCAATTCCCTGACCAAGACGACCGAGCGGTCACCGTAGACTTCTAGCATATTTTCTAACGTATCTGACACACGATGGGGAGATTCATAGAAAATTTGAGTTTCAGGATAGTCTTTTTTCGAGTCGAAAAATTGCTTTTGCTGGCCTGATTTTCTCGGTAAAAAGCCGTAAAAGATATGTGGCTGTGGTGCTAAACCACTGGCAATCAAGGCAGAAATCCCTGCAGAGGCACCCGGAACTGTGACAACTGCAATCTCTTCCTCAATAGCTGCCTTAACCAAATCATGACCAGGATCTGAGATGCTAGGCAGACCCGCATCAGATACCTGAGCAATACTTTGCCCTGCTTTCAGGAAACCAATCAAATCAGGAATCTTTTCCTTGGCATTGTGCTCATGAAAACTGATTTGCTTGGTAGAAATGTCAAAATGCTTGAGCAATAGACCTGTATTGCGCGTGTCCTCAGCAGCAATCCAGTCCACTTCTTTCAAGGTCTGAATAGCTCGAAAGGTCATATCATCTAGATTGCCAATCGGCGTTGCCACTAGGTACAGCTTGCCATAGGGAGACTGCCCCTTAAAACTTTTTTGAATCTGCATGCCTACTCCCTGTATAACAACTCGTCACAGAACATACATTCCTCATCCTGCTCTCGACGTTGTCCATAAAAATCATTACAAACGTGAAATCCATCCCGGTAAATGCGACGGACACTTTCACGAACATGCTTAGCCTTGACAGGAGCATCTGCTTCCACCTCACCCAAGCGTTCGCGCAACTTACTATTTTCCAAGCGAAGAGCTGTATTTTCCTCTACCAGGCTCTTGAGATTTTTCTTGATGGCTTCCACATCGGCCAAGGTTACCAATAACTGTTGGGAAAAATCATCCAGCGCGTCAAATAATTCTTTTTTGTCCATAAAACAGCCCTTTCCTTTCATTATCGTTCATTTTTGAGTTTATATTTCTTTCAAGACCAGATATTCCATGGCATTTTGAAAGCTGACATTAGCCTGCCACATTTTTCTAGCTTCTAGCAAATCTTGTAAAATCACTCTTACTCTTGCTTGTAGAATATCTTGTCCACAGAGAACTTCAAGAATCCGTAAAACCTGATCTTGTTTTTCCTTGTCATCTGCCAAGTTGGCTAATTTAGCAACCTGCAGATAACTTTCTTTTTTCTTAGCTACTAACCAAGTCAGCAGGCGTTCACTTTCATCAACCAAGGTCCAAAAACTTGCCTGATTTGCCAACTTTTCTCCTTCAGCTCGCGATTGACTAAACTGGGCTAAAAGAGTTGCTTTTTTCTTGACCAGACCTGCTTGTTCTAATTGATGGATGAGTTTTTCTTCTTGCTTTTGAAAGTGGAAAATCTGGGTCCGACTTCGGATGGTCGGTAAAATCTTTTCTTCATCGCTTGTCAAGAAGAAAATATAAACCTCACTCTGGGGTTCTTCGATGACCTTGAGCAGAGAATTGGCTGCATTAGGATGCATTTTCTCAGCTTGCTCGATAATAAAGACCTGTTGCTGGCTTTCAATCCCTGCTTGGGAAAACTGTCCCACCAATTCCCGGATGCGTTCTGTCTTAATGACCTGATTGACTGGCTTAATCAAGGTGACATCGGGAAATTCTCCCTGTTTAATCAGCTTACAATTTCGGCATTTCTCACATGGTAACACACCTACTTTATCCGTACAAAAGAGGCTCTTAGCCAAAAATTGCGCCATTTCCAAGCTTCCAAAGAAGCCTGAAAAGAGATAGGCGTGATTGAGCTGATCTTGTTCTAAGATACGGACAAAACGGTCAAACTGGGCTGGTTGCCAAGCCTTTAGTTGATCTTGTTTCATCTTGTCAAGCCCATTCTGTCAAACAAGACAGCCTTGGTATTTTCCACAACCTGCTCCAAAGGGAGACTAGCATCAATCTTGACAATGCGATTTCCTTCTTTGTCCAGGAGAGAAAGATAGCCTTGACGGACTTTTTTGTGCAAGTCCAACCCTTCCAAGTCCAAACGATTAACCTCGCGATTGCTATTAGCAGCAATGCGAGCCAGTCCTTCTTCCACCTCGATGTCAAAATAGAGTGTCAAATCGGGTTTAAGACCGTCTGTCGCAAAGTGATTGAGCCAATCAATGGCGTCAATATCCAAGCCACGACCAAATCCCTGATAGGCAACGGAACTATCGATGAAGCGGTCCATAATGACCAACTTGCCAGCTTCAAGGGCAGGGAGAACTTTTTCCACCAAGTGCTGTCTGCGACTGGCGATATAGAGCAAAAGCTCTGTCTTCGCATCCATCTGAGTATGACTTGGATTCAAAATTACTTCACGAATCTTCTCCCCAATCAAGACTCCGCCAGGTTCACGGGTCCTCAGCACCACTACCCCTTTTTCCTCTAAAATTGGAAGCAGAGCCTCTAAAACACTGGTCTTTCCTGCTCCCTCTGGTCCCTCAAGAGAGACTAAAAATCCTTTTGACATGTCTAACTCATTTCTTTTTTTCTACCTTCTATTCTATCAAAAAAATAGGGGTTTGTGACAATCTTTTTGTCTTCTCCTTTCAAACACCATAAAAGAGGCAGACAAAACTACCTCTTATTTACCTAGTTCTTGTGTTCGTTTATATGCTTGACCAACTGCATCCATGACTGTTCCTCGAAAAGCGTGTGCTTCTAGGCTTGCTACACCAGCGATAGTCGAACCGCCTGGGCTACAGACTTGGTCTTTCAATACTCCAGGATGTTGCTGACTTTCAAGGACCAATTGCCCAGCTCCTACCACAGTTTGAGCTGCCATTTTCAATGCTATTTCTCGTGGTAATCCTGTCTGAACACCTGCATCTGCCAAGGCCTCAATAAAGAGATAGACAAAGGCTGGTCCACAACCTGCAAGACCTGTCGCCGCGTCGATTAATCCTTCTCCAAGTTCAACCAAGAGTCCAGCCTTGGTTAAAAGCTGACAAAAGAGATCACTGTCCTCAACCCTGCAATTAGGAGACAAGGCATAACTAATCACTCCTTGACCGATAGAAGCAGGAGTATTTGGCATCATACGAATAATTCTGTGTTGATTTGGGATAAGACTTGCTAGTTTTTCTAAAGTCAATCCAGCTGCCATAGAAATCAAAAGAAGACTTTCTCGTTTTTCAAGGATAGTCTGGTATTGAGAAAGCAGTTCAGAAAACTGAGCAGGCTTAACTCCTAGAAAAATCACATCTGCTTCTGCAAAAATTTCTTCATTGCTGGAAGCCTGACCACCAAAGTTGGCGATGAAAGCATCCACCTTGGCTTGGCTACGATTGGCAAGAAGAAGGTCATCGCCCATCTTGGCCTGCAAAACAGCCTTGGCCAAACTAGCCCCCATATTCCCCAAACCGATAAATCCAATCTTCATCTCTTACTCCCTTATCTGTCCGTCACCAGCAACCACATACTTGTAGCTGGTCAACTCTTTCAAGCCCATTGGACCACGCGCGTGCAATTTCTGAGTAGAAATTCCCATTTCACAACCCAGACCAAATTGGCCACCATCTGTGAAACGAGTTGAGGCATTGACATAAACCGCTGCAGAGTCCACTTGATCTGTAAAGTAAGCTGCTGCTTCAGCATTTTCCGTCACAATGGCATCCGAATGATGGGTACTGTGAGCCTCAATATGAGCAACCGCTTCTTCTAAACTGCTCACAACCTTAACAGCTAGGACATAATCTAAAAACTCGGTGTCAAAGTCTTGAGCTTCAGCTACTTGACCTGAAACAAACTGACTTGCTTTACTATCCAAGCGGAATTGAATTGGTTCCAGACCAGCTTCTTTTCGATTCGCAACCAGTACTTGCTCCAAGCGAGGAAGGAAGCTTGCTGCCTTGTCTTCATGAACCAGCAGAACCTCCATGGCATTGCAGACAGAAGGACGACTTGTTTTAGCATTATTGATGATAGATAGAGCCTTATCTTCGTCTGCATCCTTATCCACATAGACATGGACAATCCCAGTCCCGGTCTCGATAACAGGTACAATCGCATTCTCAACCACTGCATTGATCAACCCAGCTCCTCCACGTGGAATAAGAAGGTCTAGATAGCCCTTGGCCTTCATCATGGCATAGCTACTTTCACGGCTGGTATCTTCCACCAGCTGAATCACATCTGGGTGAATAGTAGTCGTCTCCAAGCCCTTTTTCAAGGCTGTGACAATGGCATGGGCTGTTTGATAGGCATCCTTCCCACTACGAAGAACAACCGCATTCCCACTCTTGAGAGCTAGAGCAGCTGCGTCAGACGTCACATTTGGACGACTTTCATAGATAATACCGATAACACCCATAGCCACACGTTTCTTTGTGATAACCAAACCATTTTCAAGATGGTTGGTTTCTAAAACTTCACCGATTGGATCTGGTAAGGCAACCACTTCACGAATCCCAGTTGCCATCGCTTCTATACGACTTGCATCCAAATAAAGACGATCCAGCATCACATCTGAGATTTTACCCTTAGCAGCTTCCATATCAAGGGCATTGGCTGCTAAAATCTCCTCAGTAGCTGCTAATAAATGATCAGCCATGGCTAACAAGGCTTGGTTTTTCACCTCTTCACTAGCTGTGTTGATCGATTTTTTAACAGCCTGTACCTGTTCAAATTGTTCTTGTGTACTTACCATAGTTTACCTCTAAAATTCTGTAAAGAGTAGTTGGATTTCAGGAGTAATGGAAATCCAGTCATCACGGTGAATCAAGACACCCTTAGCTTTTTGAGAACGCAACATATCCTCCAAAGCAGATGCTCCAAATTGCACGCGTCCTTTTCCAAGTGATTTTCCACTTTCCTTGTCAAATACCGTCACGATATCACCGTAAGAAAAGGCTCCTTCTGCGTCAACAATACCAGATAAAAGGAGACTCTTTCCATGTTGAGAGAGAGCTTCTGCAGCCCCTTTATCAACCCAAATAGAACCTTGACTCTGAGCATAAAAGGCCAGCCATTGTTTCTGGGTACGAAGTCCCTTCTCTTGAGCAACAAAGTAGGAACCATCCTTGGTTTCCTCAGCTGCCTCAATCATGGCATCTGACTTCAAGGATGAGCAGATATAAACAGGAACGCCCGATTCTGTCGCAATGGTGGCAGCTTTGATTTTTGTAAGCATGCCCCCAGTTCCGTTTGAAGAACCTGCTCCACCGGCCATATCGATAATCTCACGATTGATAGTCTCGATTTTCTCCAAGCGTTTGGCTCTTGGATCTGAATTAGGATTTCCAGTATAAAGGCCGTCCACATCTGTCAAGAGGACCAAAAGGTCTGCTTGGACCATAGCCGCTACCTGGGCACTTAGAGTATCATTGTCCCCAACCTTGAGCTCATCAATAACAACACTATCATTCTCATTAATGATAGGAATCGCCCCGCGGCTAAGTAAAACCGACAAAGCCTGATTGGCATTTTTATAACGGCGCTTATCCACAAAATCATCCTGGGTCAGCAAGATTTGTGCAGAAACGATTTGGCGCAAGAGAAGATTGGTCGTGTATTCTTCTAACAAAAGGCCTTGCCCTACCGCTGCTGAAGCCTGTTTATCAGCAATCTTAGTAGGACGCTTTTTAAATCCTAAGGCTCCAAAACCAGCAGCAATGGCACCTGACGACACCAAAATCAATTCATGACCAGCCTCGTGCAGCATAGCTAACTGCTGGGTAATAGCCTTTACCTTACTACGTGATAAACTTCCATCCTCATTCGTCAGAGATGAAGTTCCCACCTTAAAAACAATCCGTTTGTATTTCATAGTCTCACTCCGATTCTTCATATTTATCCATTATAACATGAATGACAGGAAATAGAAAAGAGTTGATAGGAAAAAGAAGGCCCTAAAACCTTCTTTTTTACTACTGTTCTGATTCCGATTTGTTTGCACTCGTTTCAGAGCTTTGTGAAGTTGAAGAAGTCAAATCTTGACTAGTTGAAGCGCTTGTAACACCTTCATTCTGTCTAATTTCTTTACTTTCAAGATCTTTTTTCACTACTTCTTTCGATTCTTTTATTTCTGAATGACTTGTGACTTTAGTTGTAACAGATTTCTCGACCGGAACATCCACTAACCAGGCACCACTTGAATCAACAGTATAGCCTTCTGGTGTCTTACCGTTCACAAGCAATTGACCATTTTCTTTCAAGAAGTACCATTTATCCTTGTCTTTAATCCAACCAACAGCTCGTGAACCATCTTCCTTGTAGAAATACCAAGCATTTGCCTTTTTAAGCCAACCTTGCTTCATAGCTCCTGAATCTTCTAGATAGTAATGATGACCAGCAACTTCTATCTCGCCTGTCTTCATGATACCAGTAGAATCCATATAGTACCAGGTTTCTTTATCTTTTACCCAACCCGTTTTCATTTCTCCTGATTGAGCAAAGTAATACCATTGCCCCTTATATTGAAGCCAACCTGTCTTCATAGATCCATCGTTTGATAAATAATAGTTCTGACTTCCAGTATTTACCCAACCAATTTCCATCTGATTTTCTTTGTTGAAATAATACCAGCTTCCATTGATTTTCTTCCAATTTTTAGCAGAAGCACCAGAGTCTGTCAAATAGAACCAATGATTGTTCCATTTTTTCCATTGATTCTGTAACAAGATACCCGTTTGGTTAAAGTAATACCAGTCACCCTTAATTTCATTCCAACCAACAGCATATTCTCCTGTAGAATCAGGCGCTTGATACCACCAGTTTCCATATGCACTCTTATGCCAACCAGCTTGAAAACTTGGAATCGGCTTGTAGGAAGTTGAAATGTTTACTAAACCGTCTTTTCGAATATCAAAAACTGTCGCATCATAGTCTTTGCTGGCTGCGTTGATTCTCTCAATTCCTAGTTCTTTGAGCCAATTGACATACTCACTATCAACACCATTTTTCCAAGGTAAACTATCCGAGGTTTGAACAATCAAACTCGGACTCAAATTTTTAATGAAATCCTTGGTGTTTGATTTGTTGGTATCACGGTGATGATTAAACTTCATCAAATCAACTTTTCCAATGAGAGGACCATACTTGTCTTCTGCTCCATGAACATTATCTAAGTCGCCCCCAAGGTAAATTTTCTTACCATTGACTTTTACCACGCTAATCAAGGAATTAGAATTGTCATCCCAAATTTTCTTTAATTCACCCGACGAATCTGTTTCATTTTCATAATTATAGAGCTGAATATCCATGTCTCCAAACTGAAAATGAGCATCCCCTTGTGTGATGTTTTGAATAACTGAAACACCTTTTTCAGCGGCAGTCTGTAAAACCTTATCATAGCCATACAGATTATCCCATAGACGTTCAGAATTAGTAATACGATTATCACTATATTTTTTAAGATAAACTCGGTCAACTGGATAGGTAGACAGTAATTCATCAACATTTCCAATATGGTCACTGTGAGTATGAGTTACCAAAATAAAATCAAGTTTTTGGACACCCAATTCCTTCAAACGACGAAAGACACGGTCTGTTAGAACATGCTTATAAGATGTTTCAATTCCTTCTCTCCATGGATAGCGAGAATCACTTCCATCTGGGAAATCATAATCTTCTCCTGTATCCACCATGGCAAAATGTCCATTGCTTTCAAGAATAATCGCATCACTGCCACCTTCTTGAACATTGATAAAGTGGATTTTATTTCCTGAACTTTCTTGAGCTTGAACATTCCCATACCATGACAAACCTAAAAAAACGCCTACAAGTGCTAAACTAGTTAATTTCTTTTTCATTCTTACCTCCTTAATTTCTCCAAGGTTTCCTTAAAAAGCTCTGGAATATCTGCTGTAAATTCCAAGGTCTCACCTGTTCTCGGATGAGTAAAACCTAGAGTCTTGGCATGAAGAAATTGTCCATGCCCTTTCAGAGTCTTGCGAGGACCATAGACTTCATCACCAGCGACTGGATGACCAATATAAGCCATGTGAACACGGATTTGGTGGGTACGTCCTGTCTCCAGTTGCAACTCCACTAAGCTGTAATCACCAAAGCGTTCCAAAACGTGGAAACGGGTAACTGCAGGCTTGCCTTTAGCAGTCACAGCCTGTTTCTTACGGTCTTTTTCACTACGGCCAATCGGAGCTTCAATGACACCACGATCATTAGGCAGATTTCCATGAACAATCGCCCAATATTTGCGGAGAGACTTTTTATCCTTAAGTTCTTGGGCAAGTGCTAGATGCGCCTCATCATTTTTAGCAATCATGAGAAGACCTGACGTATCCTTATCAATACGGTGAACAATTCCTGGACGCAGAACCCCATTGATACCCGACAAGTCCTTAATATGATACATAAGGGCATTTACCAGAGTTCCACTAGTATGACCAGCACTCGGATGCACAACCATCCCCTGAGGTTTGTTAACGACGGCCACATCCTCATCTTGGTAGATGATTTCTAGCGGAAGATTCTCAGCTACATACTCTAAAACCTCTGGTTCTGGCAGATGGTAAGTGACGACATCGCCCTCTTGAACTGTGTATTTAGCTTTCTTGACTTGGCCATTGACCAAGACCTGGCCTGATTTGATTTGTTCATTCGCGAGACTGCGTGATAATTCTGTCAAATCCGACAAAGCCTTATCTAAACGCAGGCCACCAGTTTCAATTTTAATTTCCATTTATTTCCTCTTTTAGCATTGCAATCAATAAAATAATCACTCCAACAGTCAGATAGCTATCTGCCACATTGAAAATTGCAAAATTGATAAAGTCCAAGTGAAACATATCCACAACAAAGCCCTGACTTACCCTGTCAATAAAGTTTCCAAGACCACCTGCGATAATCAAGGTCAAACCCAAGACCATCCAGAATGAGTCCTCCATGTGCTTATGTAGATACCAAATGGCACCTACCATAACGACAAGTGTAATGATAGCAAATAACCACTGCTGGTCTTGTAGCATTGAAAAGGCTGCCCCTCGATTTTGCAGGTAGGTCAAGCTAACGAAATTGGGAATCCAGGAGCGCACTTCACCCAGTGGAATCTGCTGGACGATATAGGATTTGACCAACTGATCCAGCCCAATCAAAAGCAGTACAATGACTGCCACTATTCCTCTTTTTTTCATGATTTCCTCTTCTGATCAAAATATTCTTGCATGACTTCTACGAAAAGAGTTCCAGCCTGACTAAGCTCCACTTCTTCACGTTTAACATAGACCATGTGATTATCCAGGTCGTCCTTGAGACGAATAACTGTAATACCATTAACACTGTCACTATCTAAAAATCCAGAACCTGTCGCATAGGCGTCCGTCCGCTCCAAAATACCATTCAAGGTAGCACGGTCTGTCACATTAAACATCTGTGAACTAGCACTGGTATCGACAAAGTTCTCTGAATAATAAAGGTACTCATCTTTCTCTTGAGTGAAACGAACCGTTGGTAGATCTGCTAAATCCTCCATGACCAATTCCTCTTTCTGAGCCAAAGGATGCCCCTCACGAAGATAAATATGGGTATGAAAGGGAATCAATTCAATGACCTCCAGACCTAGCTTTTCAACCCGTTGCATGATCCCTTTTTTATTTTGATTGTTAAGGTAGATAATCCCAATCTCACTATGCCCTTGAGCAACTTCATCTAATATTTGAACAGTAGTTGATTCAAAAATACGGAAGTTTTTATAGTCAGGATAGCGCTCTGAAAAGGCCGTAATGGTTGGTGGCAAGAAGTCATAGTGCTGACTAGCAATTGAAAATTCATCTTTTTCTTCCTCAGGATTGGCATACTGATTTTGAAAAATATCAAATCCTTTAACCAATTCTTGCGCTTTTTCATAGAATTCCATACCACGACGAGTCAAGAAAGTCCCTGAGCTGGTCCGACGGAAAATCTTAAAGCCCAACTCTTTTTCCAAATCACGAACAGAAATAGACAGACTTGGCTGGCTGACATACATCTTTTCAGCAGCTTCACGGAAAGTACCGCTATTCGCGATGGCAACAACATAGCGTAATTGTTGAATATTCATCTTCTACCCCCAACTTCTTTATCTTTTCATTATACCATATTTTAGAAGTTTTCCAAAAAGGAAAAAAGTATGGAAATTTTCAAGTCTCAATAAATACTCTAACATTCCAAGACAAGAATTAGAATAATGTCTTTTTTCAGTCCTTATCTGATTTCAAGCAAACAAAAACAGCATATCTTGTTGATTTACCGTTTATAATATGATGCAAGAAAACTCTCTAAAAATTTCTTTTATTCTATAAATCAACTAGAATAAGCTTCTTCAACCCTATTCGCTATATCTGGACTTACCTCCCAAATCCCAACATAGGGTTGTTCAATATATTGTTTTTCTTTCATAGTATATAGATAGGCTACACTATCATTTTCTTCATTCTGATGAGAGAATTTGATAATGATGTAATCTTTAACATTTGTCGGTTGATCATTTAAACTTTCTAAAGTTGTGGAGGTGGACTGCTTCTGTATCTCGTCAATCAATTTTGAGATTTCTTCTCTCTTGGTTATAGTTTTAATATCTTCAGAGATTTTTTTCTGCAGGGAAATTACAGAGATCGTTTCAGGTTCAGGAAGAACAAGTTTTTTCTTACTGACACAAGCAGATAAAACAAGAAAAGAGATTGAACAGACTATTATAGTGATAATTTTTTTCATACTAGTCCACATCCTTTCCATATCCCTTCTCTCTTACCCGAATACAATTATAATATCAAATCTTAGCAATTTTTACAATATCTTATTCCCTTATAAAAATTGTTCCTGTAAAAGTTTTACATTCAACTATTTTATGATTGTAAAATGAAGTAGCCGACAAATTCGCTTCTTACATTGGTTTTTAAAATATGGGTACCAAAACAAAAAAAGAGGCTCTCCGAAAACTCGGAAAGCCTTAGTTTATGCTACTTCTAGCTTCCTCGCCTTTATATTTCAAGGCTCGGGATAAAAAGGTTCACTGAACCTTTTTATTTAGCGATTGGGTAAACAGAAACTTGTTTTTTATCGCGTCCTTTACGTTCAAAGCGTACTACGCCTTCAACTTTAGCGAACAAAGTATCGTCTCCACCACGTCCAACGTTTACACCTGGGTAGATGTGTGTACCACGTTGACGGTAAAGGATTGATCCACCTGTTACAGTTTGTCCGTCAGCTGCTTTAGCTCCAAGACGTTTTGCTTGTGAATCACGTCCGTTTGATGTAGAACCTCCACCTTTTTTGTGGGCGAAAAGTTGCAAGTTGTTAAGAGTCATTTTTAACATAATGTTTTCCTCCGTGTTAGTTTTCTGTGATAACTCTGGTTTGGACGAACTCAGAAGAGTTCTCCGATAAGTTTGCCATACCTAAGAAAAATGATTCAAAGAATAACTGGGTCATTTCTCTCTGGTGTGAAGGAAGATCTTTTGGAATTTCAACCATCAGATAGCCACCTTCATCTTCGTTTAATTCTAGGATTGGTTCATAGCCTGCAAATTTCTCAATAGAATTGATAAAGTTAATGGCAAGCGTAGAAACCGATGCACACACGACATCTAAGCCGTATTCGCCACTCTCGGCGTGTCCAGTAATTTCCGCACTCCTCAGCTCGCCATCTTCGGCTCTCTCAAAGACTGCTTGTATCATGTGTTCTCCTTAAAATTAAGCGTTAATTGCGTTGATGACAACTTTTGTATATGGTTGACGGTGACCTTGTTTACGGTGGCTACCTTTTTTAGGTTTGTACTTGTAAGTAACAACTTTCTTTTGTTTTCCTTGTTTTTCAACAGTTCCAACTACAGTAGCTCCAGCAACAAGTGGAGTTCCGACAACAGTGTTTTCACCACCAACAAGAACAACTTCGTTAAAAGTAACTTCTTGACCAGCTTCAACGTTCAATTTTTCAACGTAAACTGCTTGACCAACTTCAACTTTAACTTGTTTTCCGCCAGTTTTGATAATTGCGTATGTGCTCATTATGCACCTCCTATGATTTTTATGGGTTTCCCCGAATTTTTTGTGAAGACTCGCCTAGCATCGTGGGACGAACCACTTAAACTTGAATAATCAAGCAACGATGTTCGTGCG
This sequence comes from Streptococcus mitis, assembly GCF_003942995.1. Taxonomy (GTDB): domain Bacteria; phylum Bacillota; class Bacilli; order Lactobacillales; family Streptococcaceae; genus Streptococcus; species Streptococcus mitis_CV. Next base: position 39,659 of record NZ_RJOH01000002.1, read on the forward strand.
GTTGCACAGGATCGTGCATAGTCAACTCTTCAAGTATAGCATATCTCCTATTTTCTTACAAGTAATAACACCTAAAATGAAGCTTTTTCTTTTACTTTTTTCCGCCACTTGGCAAAAAGCATGCTGAGGTAAAAAATACTCATCATAATAGGAACACCAAGAATGCTCTTTTCATGATAGAAAATCGTCAAATAGGCTGAAAAGACAACGCCAAGGACAAAACTACTAAGCAGGCTAACAAATATGAATCCTTCACGCAAAAAAGGTGTGTGCTTGGTCCGGAAATAATCTCCAAAAGCCAGCATGGTCCGTTTGATATTCCCTGTCATAAAGGCATTATTGTAGGCAGTACCCGAAACCTCACCAAAAGCAGTTGTCACCAAGCCCATACAGAAGGCCAAGGGCGGTACTAGATAGACATTATCTACAGTTTGCGGCACAAAACCAATAATGATTGATAGGATTGCCAAAGGAATCAGTGACAGAATTGGCTTTTTCACAATTCTCAATTTTTCCTTATAAACAGTTAATAAAAAGACCCCCATCATAAAAGCTAGCAAGGTGAGAACCTTGTCCCTAACATCTGAAACATTATTTTGAATTAATTCTACTGAAAGAAAGACTACATTCCCAGTTTGTCCAGCTACAAGAGTGTTCCCTCGCACAATAAACGTATAGGCATCTACATAACCTGCACAAAAAGTCAAAAAAAGCGCTAGCCTCTTAGACTGACGTGATATTTTTCTTATAGGTAATAACCTCATTTTCCCTCCCATTTCATTTGCTCATCTCATTATTGTACCACTTTCTTTGGAAAAGACCTAGTAGCTTATTTGAAATTTTTTACCCTCTGTTGGATAGTCCCGTCTATCTATGTTATAATGAAAGAAGGATTTGAAATCGGAAAAGGAGTAACTATGCTTAAATTAGGTGTCATCGGAACAGGGGCTATCAGCCACCACTTCATAGAAGCAGCCCATTCCAGTGGAGAATACAAGCTGGTCGCAGTCTATTCTAGAAAACTAGAAACTGCGGCAACCTTTGCTTCTCGCTATCAGAATATCCAACTCTTTGATCAAGTAGAGGACTTCTTCAAGAGCTCCTTTGATGTGGTCTATATTGCTAGCCCAAACTCCTTGCATTTTGCTCAGGCAAAAGCTGCATTGTCTGCAGGTAAACATGTCATTCTTGAAAAGCCAGCTGTCACTCAGCCACAAGAATGGCTAGATTTGAGACATACAGCTGAGAAAAATCGCTGTTTTATATTCGAAGCAGCTCGCAATTACCATGAAAAAGCTTTCACTATCATCAAAAACTTTTTAGCAGACAAACAAATTTTGGGAGCAGATTTCAACTATGCCAAGTATTCTTCCAAAATGCCTAACTTGTTGACTGGGGAGACACCAAATGTCTTCTCAGACCGTTTTGCTGGTGGAGCTCTTATGGATTTAGGGATTTATCCCCTCTACGCTGCCGTTCGTCTCTTTGGAAAGGCTCAGGATGCAACCTATCAGGGGCAACAGCTTGACAATAGCATTGACCTAAATGGTGACGGAATCTTCTTCTACCCAGACTTTCAAGTTCATATCAAGGCTGGGAAAAACATCACTTCCAATCTTCCTTGCGAAATTTACACAACAGATGGAACCTTGACTCTCAACACGATTGAGCATGTTCGCTCGGCTATTTTTACCGACCACCAAGGCAATCAAATCCAACTCCCTATCCAACAGGCTCCTCATACGATGACTGAGGAAGTCGCTTCATTTGCACACATGATCCAGAAACCAGATCTGAATCTCTACCAAACTTGGCTGAATGATGCAAGTTCAGTTCATGAGCTACTTTATACCATGCGCCAGACTGCTGGCATTAGATTTGAGGCAGAAAAATGAAAAACAAACTACCGACTGAATGGCAAGAACTGAGTGACCAACTCGGTTTCCAAGAATTCACTCCCATTCAAACTCAACTATTTGAGCCCCTTCTTGCTGGAGAAAACCTCCTAGGAGTGAGCCCAACAGGAACTGGTAAGACCCTAGCTTACCTTCTACCAAGTCTTCTCAGACTACAAAAGAAAAAGGCCCAACAACTCTTGATTCTAGCACCAAATACTGAACTTGCTGGACAGATTTTTGACGTATGTAAAACGTGGGCTGAAGCTATCAGCTTGACTGCTCAGCTCTTCCTATCAGGCTCAAGTCAGAAACGCCAGATTGAACGCCTAAAAAAAGGACCAGAAATTCTGATTGGAACTCCTGGCCGTATCTTTGAACTCATTAAACTGAAAAAAATCAAGATGATGAATGTGGAAACCATCATCCTGGATGAATTCGACCAATTACTAGATGATTCTCAGATTCACTTTGTTGAGAAAATCACTCACTACGCACCGCGTGACCATCAACTCGTCTACATGAGTGCGACGACCAAGTTTGACCAAGAAAAGATTGCGCCTAACACACGTACCATTGATCTTTCTGACCAAAAATTGGACAACATCCAACATTTCTATATGCAGGTAGATCAACGTCACCGAGTGGATATGCTACGAAAACTGGCTCATGTAGAGGATTTCCGAGGTCTTGTCTTCTTTAACAGCCTATCAGACCTTGGAAGTGCAGAAGAAAAACTACAGTATCGGGATATCTTGGCTGTTTCCCTCGCTAGTGATGTCAATGTCAAATTTAGAAAAGTCATCTTAGAAAAGTTTAAAGACAAGCAACTAACCCTGCTTCTTGCAACTGACCTTCTGGCTCGTGGGATTGATATCGATAGCCTAGAATGTGTCGTAAACTTTGATGTCCCAAGAGATATCGAAACCTACACTCACCGTGCTGGACGTACTGGCCGTATGGGCAAGGAAGGTTATGTTATTACTCTCGTCACTCATCCAGAAGAAATCAAAAAACTTAAGAAGTTTGCAAGTGTACGAGAAATTGTCCTAAAAAATCAAGAACTCTATGTAAAATAAAGCCCTCATTGAGGCTGGGAAAAAAGTCTTTAAAATCAAAAACGCATAATATCAGGTATTGAACCTTGATATTATGCGTTTTATTGTGGGAAATTTTACTTCATTTTCTCCTAAAATTGAGTTTTTATCTAGCCTCTTTTTTGTAAAACTACATAAGATTCGTAGTAAAAAAACTCTCCAACTATTTTATTATACCATATAAATTAATAAATAAATAGACTTGTTTTTTTATTTTTTTGACGTATACTAATAATAGAAAACGCTTAAAATTAAATAAAAGGAGATTTTATGAGGAAAGTAAATAAGGACATTTTATTCTTAACCGGAATCATAGTTTTATGTTTTGGTTTTTTATTATTTCACATCAACCCCTATTATGCTGGACCCGATGAGACACTGAAAGGAAGAATAAATTTATTCTTTTGGCAGCTATATTGGAGACCTATAGGAACTCTCAGTATCCTTTCGGGTTGCATTATGACTTTCAAAGGATTGAAAAAATAATCTTTTGATCATGAAGAATAGACATTTTTTTATGATTAAATTGAAATTATTGTTTTTCTCTGTTCTATCAAATCTATTTTTCTTAATCACAACATCTACGGTTTTTGCTGATGTCTATCCTTGCACAAATTATGAAATTGTATCTAATCGTGTTGTAAAAGATATCAACACAGGAGAGTTATTGTCATTTTATACGACTGAACTTAGAGACGCCTATTTAGAGTCTAAATCTACGTATCAGACTCGTTCTAATGCAACTGGTGTTGCAGACTATAGAACTAGCTCCTCTCACTCTTATAAGAGCAGCGCTACATCAGGATCTCTAAGTTCAACTGCTTATGGTGGAAAAGCTGGAGCTACCCTAACTTTAAGTGCAGCTGTTAGCTTTTCTGCTCCTGAGTCTGGATTTTGACTTAGTTTAAATCACTCAGTATCCCATAACGTACCACCCTACACTTATGGTTACATCAGGCTAAAAGCATCTTACATAGTAAATGTTCGTAAACTAGAAGTTAGATACTTAGGAACTAACAAATGGGTTCCAGCTGGTGAAACCTCTACTATATCGAATGTTAGTGTTTGGAGCGAACTAGTCACTTGAAAATAACTTATTAGATGGATCTGGACTTTATCAGGTCTATCTTTTTATTTTTTTAAAAAAAGAACCTTGCAAAGCAAGATTCTTTTAGTGTCTGACTTAAATAATTGTTCTTCTGGGAACTAAATCGAATTAAGCTTCGATTTCTGTAACCATACCTGAACCAACAGTACGTCCACCCTCACGGATAGAGAATGTAGTACCTTGTTCTACGGCGATTGGGTGGATCAACTCAACGTCGATTGTCACGTTATCACCAGGCATTACCATTTCAGTACCTGCTGGAAGTTCGATTGAACCTGTAACGTCAGTAGTACGGAAGTAGAATTGTGGACGGTAGTTGTTGAAGAATGGAGTGTGACGTCCACCTTCTTCTTTAGTAAGGATGTAAACTTCACCTTTGAATTTAGTGTGTGGGTTGATTGAACCTGGTTTAGCGATAACTTGTCCACGTTCGATTTCGTCACGTTGAACACCACGAAGAAGTACACCTACGTTATCTCCGGCAAGACCTTCGTCAAGTTGTTTACGGAACATTTCAACACCAGTAACAACTGCTTTTTGAGTTTCTTCTTTGATACCAACGATTTCGATTTCGTCGTTGACTTTAACGATACCACGGTCGATACGTCCTGAAGCAACTGTACCACGTCCAGTGATTGAGAATACGTCTTCGACTGGAAGAAGCAATGGTTTGTCAGTGTCACGTTCTGGTTCTGGGATGTACTCATCAACTGTGTTCATCAATTCCATAACGATGTCTTCGTATTTAGTGTCACCTTCAAGGGCTTTAAGAGCTGAACCTTGGATAACTGGAAGATCGTCACCTGGGAAGTCGTATTCTGACAATAGGTCACGGATTTCCATTTCAACCAATTCAAGCAATTCTTCGTCGTCAACCAAGTCAACTTTGTTCATGAAGACGATAAGGTGTTTAACACCAACCTGACGTGAAAGAAGGATGTGCTCACGAGTTTGTGGCATTGGTCCGTCAGTTGAAGCTACTACAAGGATAGCTCCGTCCATTTGAGCGGCACCAGTGATCATGTTTTTAACGTAGTCCGCGTGTCCTGGAGCGTCGATGTGAGCGTAGTGACGTTTTTCAGTTTCGTACTCAACGTGCGCAGTGTTGATAGTGATACCGCGTTCTCGTTCTTCTGGAGCAGCATCGATAGACGCATAGTCTTTAGGTTGGTTAACTGATGAAGGCAAGCGACGTGCCAAAACAGTTGTGATAGCTGCAGTTAGGGTAGTTTTACCGTGGTCAACGTGTCCGATAGTACCAATGTTAACGTGTGGTTTACTACGATCGTATTTTTCTTTTGCCATTTGAGTAAAAGCCTCCAATAAAATATATTTTATAGATAGACAGTAGGCAATACAGTCTAACTTTCCTTACTATTTTATCAAATTTCAGCTAAATTGCAAGTGTTTTACAAAGTTTTTGTGAATTATTCTTAATCAACTAATTCTAAACGACACTTCTACTCCTATCACCTAGCTAAACAAAAAGAAAAATCAGGAATTCCTGACTTTTACTTAGCTAATTCTCTTTCTCGTTCTTTCATTATTTTATGATTTTCATACAAACGTGATAAAAACTTAGAAATTTCTTTTAAGATAGAATAGGTTGGTACTGCAACAATCATACCAATGACACCATAAATATTACTTGATAACAAAAGTAATACTAAAATCGTAATTGGATGGACTTTCATCACACCACCTACGATACGAGGGTAGAGAATATTTCCATCCACTTGTTGAATAATCAACATATAAACAACTGCAATCAGCATTCTATGGGGATCAGTAAAGACATTGGCGATAATCATCGGAATCAAACCAATACTTGGACCTACATAAGGAATGAGATTGGCTAATCCTGAAAAGATAGCGAAGACCAAAGCGTATTTCAAACCGATTACGCTATATCCGATAAAGGCCAAACAGCCAATAATAATCGCATCAATGGCAACTCCACTAATATATCGAGCGATTGTAGCATTCAAATTTTTTAAAAGACCTGTAATATGCAACTTATCTCGCTTTAAAACAGTACGTTCAAGCATCGGCAAGAATTTGTGACCATCTAACAAAAAATAAATTAAAAATACAGGGGTCATGATAATAATCAAAACAGTACTAAAGAGCGCAGATAGGACACTTCCAACACTATTCGTTACACTATTTAGGATATTCTGTAGAATATCTACATAGGAGAGATTTAACTGTTGAATAGTCGCTTGAATATCCAAATTTTGAAAGGCTGGATAAGTGGATAAATCGATAATCAAATCTTGCAGACGACTGTAGATTGTCTGACTTGTTGCTATCAAACTTGTCAACTGATTAATCAAAATCGGTAAGAGATAGACTACCCCAATGACTAGACCCCAGACCAAGGCGCACAAGGTCAGTAGAATACCAATGATACGGTTAATTTTGAAATACTTTTGTAAAAAATTTACAATAGGATTGGTCAAATAATATAAAAAACCACCTAGAAGAAAGGGAATCATTATAGTGTTTGCGACGCTTACAAAAGGTGTAATAATCGCTCCCATCTCTCTCCATAAATAAAAGATGATGGTTAATAGTAAAATCTCACTGGTCCAAAAAAATAATTTATTCTTACGAAACATGAAGTACCTCCATTCATCTATTTTACCACACTTTCAAAAAAGCTTCTTTCTTATATCATGAAACTGGGAATATTTTTTTCTTTATGATAGAATAAACTTACTATGAAAAAAATAATTTTAACTCTCCTAAGCCTTTCCGTTATTGGCTCAGCATCTACTGTTGCTGCTCAAGATTTTAATATTGCTGCTAAGCATGCAATTGCCGTTGAGGCGAATACTGGTAAAATTCTCTATGAGAAAGATGCAACCCAGCCAGTTGAAATTGCTTCAATCACAAAGTTAATTACTGTTTATCTTGTCTATGAAGCCTTGGAAAACGGAAGTATTACACTATCAACTCCGGTAGATATCTCTGATTATCCATACAAATTAACGACAAATTCTGAAGCAAGTAACGTTCCTATGGAAGCTCGTAATTATACCGTTGAACAGCTACTTGAAGCAACACTGGTATCTAGTGCCAACAGTGCAGCTATCGCCCTAGCTGAGAAAATTGCTGGCTCAGAAAAAGATTTCGTCGATATGATGCGGGCAAAACTCTTGGAATGGGGAATTCAGGATGCCACTGTTGTTAATACAACAGGTCTTAACAATGAGACTCTAGGGGATAACATTTACCCGGGCTCTAAAAAAGATGATGAAAATAAGCTCAGTGCTTATGATGTCGCTATCGTTGCTCGCAACCTCATCAAAAAATACCCACAAGTCTTAGAAATCACTAAAAAACCTTCATCTACTTTTGCTGGAATGACAATCACTTCTACCAACTACATGTTAGAAGGTATGCCTGCTTATCGCGGTGGTTTTGATGGCCTTAAGACAGGAACAACAGACAAAGCTGGAGAATCTTTTGTTGGTACTACTGTCGAAAAAGGGATGAGGGTTATCACAGTTGTTTTAAATGCAGATCATCAAGACAATAATCCCTACGCTCGCTTCACTGCTACATCTTCACTAATGGATTATATCTCTTCTACATTCACACTTCGCAAAATTGTTCAAAAAGGCGATGCCTACCAAGATAGCAAAGCACCTGTACAAGATGGAAAAGAAAATATGGTCACTGCCGTTGCCAAAGATGATATCTCTCTAATTGAACGTGTTGGGAGTCAATCTTCCCAATCTGTTCAATTCACACCTGATTCTAAAGCAATCCCAGCACCACTTGAAGCCGGAACAGTGGTTGGACATTTGACTTATGAAGACAAGGACTTGATTGGTCAAGGTTACATTACCACAGAACGTCCTAGTTTTGAAATGGTAGCAGAAAAGAAAGTTGAAAAAGCCTTCTTCTTAAAAGTTTGGTGGAATCAGTTTATCCGCTTCATCAACGAAAAATTATAAAAAAATCGCGATTTTAAACCGCGATTTTTTTGTTACAAGTTCATCTTCAAAGTCCTTGATTTTTAGTAAATCTAAAATCAAATTTTATCCGACTGACCCTTCCATTTCATAGCTAATCAAGCGGTTCAGCTCAACTGCATATTCCATTGGAAGTTCTTTCGTGAAGGGCTCCACAAATCCCATGACAATCATCTCTGTCGCTTCTGATTCTGACAATCCACGGCTCATGAGGTAATAGAGTTGCTCTTCTGAAATCTTAGATACCTTAGCTTCGTGTTCCAAAGCGACTTGTGAGTTGTGAATTTCATTAAACGGAATGGTATCTGATGCTGATAAGTCATCCATGATAATGGTATCACACTCGATGTGAGAAACAGATTTCTTAGAGTTCTTGTTGAAGGTTACTTGTCCACGGTAGTCAACCTTCCCTCCGCCTTTAGCGATGGATTTAGACACGATAGACGAGCTTGTATGTGGAGCATTGTGTATCATCTTAGCACCAGTATCTTGGTGTTGCCCTGCATTAGCAAAGGCAATAGAAAGCATGGTACCACGCGCCCCTTCTCCATCTAGGTAAACAGATGGGTATTTCATAGTTGTCTTGGCACCCAAGTTTCCATCAATCCACTCAACAGTAGCATCTTTTTGAGCCTTAGCGCGTTTTGTAACCAAGTTATAGACGTTATCAGACCAGTTTTGGATGGTTGTATAACGCATATAAGCACCATCTAAGGCAAATATTTCTACGATGGCCGCATGCAAGCTGTTACTTGAATAAGTTGGCGCTGTACATCCTTCTACATAATGGACACTTGCTCCTTCATCAACTATAATCAAGGTACGTTCAAACTGACCAGTATTTTCGTTGTTGATACGGAAGTAAGTTTGAAGAGGAATATCTACCTTGACCCCTTTTGGTACGTAGATAAAGGTTCCACCTGACCACACTGCCGAGTTAAGAGCTGCCAACTTGTTATCAGTCGGCGGTACCAACTTGGCAAAGTATTGTTTAAACAAGTCAGGGTATTCCTTGAGGGCAGAATCCGTATCTGTAAAGATAATCCCCAATTTTTGGAACTCTTCCTTCATGTTGTGGTAAACCACTTCTGACTCATACTGGGCAGAGGCACCAGCTAGATAAGCACGCTCAGCTTCAGGAATCCCGATACGTTCAAAGGTTTCTTTAATTTTTTCAGGAACCTCATCCCATGAACGAGCTGGTTTATCAGATGGTTTTTGGTAGTAGATCAAGTCATCAAAATCAATCTCTGACAAGTCTGCTCCCCAAGTTTGCATGGGCATTTTTTTGAAGGTTTCATAAGACTTCAAACGGAATTCTAGCATCCACTCAGGTTCTCCCTTTGCAGCTGATAGTTCACGAATGACATCTTCATTCAATCCTTTTCCTGTCGATAGGACAGGCTCTACATCATCATGGAAACCAAATTTATATTCACCAAGGTCAATTGGTTTTGGTTCTACTCTTTCTTCAGCCATAATATCCTTTCTTTCATTCTTCATTTCTACTGATTCATAAGACAAAAGAAACTTGCCTTACTTGTTTTCTTGATTTTCAATTGTTTTCTTCAGGGCGTTCCAAGCTAGGGTTGCACACTTGATTCGTTGAGGGAATTTGGCAACACCTGACAAGAAAGCTGCATCGCCTAGTTGGTCTTGGCGTTCATCTTTTTGCCCTTGAACCATTTCAGAAAAAATAGTTGCAAGTTCTAAAATTTCTTGTTTGGTTTTTCCTAAAACTGCGTCCGTCATCATACTAGCAGATGCTGTAGAGATGGTGCAACCTGAGTTTAGAAAAGCGATATCCTCCAAACGATCCTCTGCATCAAATTTGACAGAGAGATTGATAACATCCCCACAAGTCGGATTGTTGAGACTGATTTGCTCAGCGTCTTCCAACTTCCCTTGGTGATGTGGATTTTTCGAATGGTCCGCTACCACTGCCATATAAAGGCTATCTAGTTTAGAAAGTGCCATTGAAAAACTCCTTTGTCTTTTGTAAGGCATCGACTAGCTTGTCGCAATCTGCCTTGGTATTGTAGATATAAAAACTTGCACGAGCTGTCGCTGGGACATCCAAATACTGGAGCAAAGGTTGCGCACAATGGTGACCTGCTCGAACTGCTACTCCTTCATAATCCAAAGCAGTCGCAAGGTCGTGCGGATGAAGGTCACCTAGGTTAAAAGCAATGACACCTGAACGTTGAGCCAAGTCCTGTGAACCATAAATGGTCAGTCCTTCAATCGCCTGCAGTTTTGGATAGACGTATGCGATCAATTCTTGTTCATGGGCTTCAATCGCATCCATACCAATCTTTTCAAGATAATCTACTGCCGCAGCAAGTCCAATTGCACCTGCCATATTGGGAGTTCCTGCCTCGAATTTCCAAGGTAATTCCTTCCAACTAGCAGATTGCTCATAGACGAAATCAATCATCTCACCGCCAAACTCAACTGGTGACATTTGCTCCAGATACTTTTCTTTTCCATAAAGAACACCGATACCAGTCGGACCAGCCATCTTGTGACCCGAAAAGGCAAAGAAGTCCACATCCAAATCCTGGACATCAATCTTCATATGGGGTGTAGACTGAGCACCATCCACCACCATGACGGCTCCCACTTGGTGGGCCAATTGAGTGATTTCTTTGATTGGATTGACCACACCAAGAACATTTGAGGAGTGAGCAAGGGAGACAAACTTAACTTTATCAGTCAATTTAGCTCGCAAATCATCCATATCCAGAGCTCCATTCTTGAGATAGACATAGACAAGCTCTGCCCCAGTCTTACGGCAGGCTTCCTGCCATGGAATGATATTGGAATGGTGTTCCATGACGGAAATCAAGACCTGGTCTCCCTCAGTCAAGACTTCCTCAGCGAAACGTGCAACCCAGTTGAGACTGGTCGTAGTTCCTCTAGTAAAGAGAACTTCCTTTGTAGAGCCTGCATTGATAAACTTACGAATGGTTTCACGAGCCGCCTCATAAGAAGCTGTTGCCCTTTCTGCCAAGGTATGAACGCCACGATGAACATTGGCATTGTCGTTCTCATAGTAGCAGTTAATCGTCTCCAGAACTGCTAGTGGTTTTTGTGTCGTCGCAGCATTGTCCAAATAAACCAATGGTTCATCATTAACAATCTGGTCTAAAATTGGAAAATCCTTGCGAATCACTTCTACATCTAACATAGGCTTCCCCTTAGCGTTTTGACAATTTTTCTTCGATAGTTGCAATCATTTCATCACGAACTTCCTTGACTGGAATCTCAACGATTACAGATCCAAGGAAACCACGGACAACCAAACGTTCTGCAGTTGCCTTGTCCAAGCCACGACTCATGAGGTAGTACATATCTTCTGGGTCCACCTGACCGATAGAAGCCGCATGGCCTGCAGTAACATCATTTTCATCAATTAAAAGAATTGGATTGGCATCTGAACGCGCTTGGTCTGAAAGCATAAGAACACGGCTCTCTTGTTGCGCATCTGATCCCTTGGCACCCTTGATAATGTGGCCGATGCCATTGAAGGTCAAGGTTGCTTTTTCAAGAATAACCCCATGTTGTAGGATATTTCCGATTGAATTACAACCATAGTTGGTCACTCGAGTATCAATCCCTTGTACCTGACGGCCACTTGAAAGAGCTACGACTTTAAGGTCCGCATGGCTACCATTTCCAATCAAGTCGCTATCAAAGTCCGCAACGACGTTCCCTTCGTTCATGACACCGATTGCCCAGTCAATGCTTGCATCGTTGCCTAATTTACCACGACGGCTAATGTAAGCAGTGACGTTTTCACCTAGACGGTCAATCGCAGCAAACTTCACTTGAGCACCAGAACGTGCAATCACTTCTACTGTGATATTGGCAGTTGCTTTGGCACTTCCTTTACCGCGTGACTCTAAACGCTCCAGATAACTAATCTTAGAATTTTTACCAGCGATAATCATAATATGCTTGTTAAACGGCACATCGCTATCGCTGTCTTGATAGAAAATTCCTTCGATTGGTTCTTTAATCTCAACATTATCAGGAATGTAGAGAACAGCACCACTATTGAAATAAGCTGTATGGTAGGCTGCCAACTTGTCATCGTCATATTTAACAGATGACATGAAGAATTCTTCTACGAGTTCTGGAATTTCTTCTAAAGCTGAATGGAAGTCTGTAAAGACAACACCCTGTTCAGCCAACTCAACTGGAATTTGCTCAAAAACAGTTTGAGTTCCTACTTGCACCAACTTCAAGTGGTTATCTAGTGCAGTGAAATCTGGAACATTTGCTAATGGCTCACTTTCTGTAATCGTTCCATCACCCAGATTCCAACGGTGGAATTTGACACGCTCAATAACTGGTAATTCCAAAGTCTCAATCTTGTCAAAAGCTTTTTGACGGAGATCAGCCAACCAGCTTGGTTCAGCGTGCATTTCTGAAAAAAGTTTAATATTTTCTTTAGTCATTTACTTCTCCTAAAAGATACGAGGAAATTACAATTCTTCCTTGTAGTCGTAGCCAAGTTCTTCAGCTAGTTTTGCGTATCCTTCACGTTCCAAACGCGCAGCCAATTCTGGACCACCAGAAAGGACAACACGACCTTCCATCATCACGTGTACCACATCAGGTGTGATGTAGTTCAAAAGGCGTTGGTAGTGAGTGATAATCATAGCACCAAAGCCTTCACCACGCATAGCATTAACACCTTTAGAAACAACTTTAAGGGCATCAATATCAAGACCAGAGTCAATCTCATCCAAAAGGGCAAATGTTGGTTCCAACATCAAAAGTTGAAGAATTTCATTACGTTTTTTCTCACCACCAGAGAAGCCTTCGTTGAGGTAACGCTCAGCCATTTCTTCTTTCATATTAAGCAATTCCATTTTTTCATCTAGCTTAGTGATGAACTCGCGAACTGAAATCTTTTCATCATCTTCTTTACCAGCATTCATAGCTGCACGAAGAAACTCAGCGTTAGTAATACCAGGAATTTCTGATGGATATTGCATAGCAAGGAAAAGTCCCATACGCGCACGCTCGTCAACTTCCAACTCAAGGATGTTTACGCCATCAAACAAGACTTCACCTTTGGTAACTTCATAGTTTGGATTTCCCATGATAGCGGCAGAAAGAGTTGATTTACCAGTACCATTTGGTCCCATGATAGCGGCGATTTCTCCTGTTTTCAGGGTCAGGTTAACCCCTTTTAAAATTTCTTTTCCTTCAATCTCAACGTGAAGATCTTTGATCTCTAATACTGACATGATAGTTCCTTTCTTTTTCAAGGCCTTTACCAGAACTCACTAGAAACATACTTGATTTCCCTAGAAAATACGGTAAAAGGTCAATAAATATACTTTTATAGTATAACAAAAAAAAGCCTAAAAGGCTTTGATTTTGTCTAGAAGCTGAGGACTAGTCTTTTCCTTTTAAATGCTGGTCAATGACATCTACAATCTTGCCCATCAAGTAACTAACTCGGAAATTTCTGAAGAGCAAAATGGCCCAAAAGGCTGCCATAATATAGCGACCAGTCATCCAGGCTTCATTGAAAAAATAGGTCTCAGCAGCTGTAAACAGCGCGATGATAATAAATTGTTGTCTATTCATAAACTTATTGTATCATGAAATCTTTCTTTAGTCTTCCTCTACCTTCACTTTATCAGCCAAAAATTCAAATCCTTCTGGAATCAGACTTTCTTCTACTTCTTTTTCAGTTTGAGAAGATTTGGCTTTGGCTGAAAAGGCTGTGCGAACTTCTTTCCATTCCTCCATGGAAATAGCTAAAATCTCGGGTGAAAAACCTGCTGCCTGACTGAGGATGTTGCCAAACATGGTGTTGAGATTGTCCCGTTTCATGGTTTGACCAGCATTGAAGTTAGATTCAAAAGCAAGAATAGCATGGTGTTCATTGGCTGCAACCGGTTGAGAACCAACTAGCAGAGCCTTATCAGGACCTCCAAGACTTTCAATCACCTCTCCCCAAGCATTCTGCAAGCGAATCAGATTTTGACGTGCTAAATCAGGATTTTCGACAGCCTCTTGTAAGATAGATTGAACTTTATTGCGATCCACACGATAGACTGTTTTGCCTGCTGTTGGACGACTAGGAGCTGGATTTGTTGGCTTGGGTACGGTTCCCACATTTGCAAGTTCTTGCTTAAGATGCGCAACTTCCTGTCTCAGTGCAGCAATTTCACTTTCAACTGCCCCTGAAAGAGCTGGTTCAGGCTTAATCTCTGCCAAACGGATAGTCATCATCTCAGCATAAATCTTTGGCTGCAAACTAGACTTAATATCTGCTAAACTCACTGTCGCTAAGCGAATCATTTCAAACAGATTTTCTTGAGGAAGTGTCAAATTTTCTACAAAGACTGGACTATGATGAGTGTTTTCTCCACCTGTTTGGACAATTAACAAGTCTCTTAAATAGTGCAAAAGGTCGGTCACAAAACGAGTCATGCTCTTACCATTGTCAAAAAGAAGATTCAAACATGCTAGGGCCTTTGAAACATCCTGTTGAGACAAGGCGGCCACATAATCATCCAAGGCTGATAGACTAATGGTGCCAGTAATTTCTTCAGAGATAGCAGTCGTCAGCTCGTTTCCCTGTGTCAAACTTAGGGCTTGATCCAAAATAGACAAGGCGTCCCGCATTCCACCTTCAGCTCGTCTAGCGATAATTTCCACAGCCTCTGGTTCAGAACTGATATTTTCTTTTTCTAAGATATAGCGGATATGTTCCTTAATATCCTGTGTCTTAATTGATTTAAATTCAAAACGTTGCACACGGGATAGAATAGTCGCAGGTATCTTGTGCAATTCAGTAGTAGCCAAAATAAAGACCACATTCTGTGTTGGCTCTTCTAACGTCTTTAGGAGGGCATTAAAAGCTCCTGTAGACAGCATGTGAACCTCATCTATGATATAGACCTTATAACGAGCAAGGCTAGGCGCATAGGTAGATTTATCACGAATTTCACGGATTTCATCCACCCCGTTATTAGAGGCTGCATCCATTTCAATGACATCTTCTAAACTACCATCCGTCACTGCTTGACAAATATAGCAGTTATTACAAGGTTCCCCACCCACTTGATTGGGACAGTTCATAGCTTTGGCAAAGATCTTAGCCACACTAGTTTTTCCCGTTCCACGTGGACCAGAGAAAAGATAGGCATGACTTATTTTCTCTTGCTCTACTGCTTGTTTAAGAGTCTTAGCCACAACTTCCTGTCCAACCAACTGGGAGAAGTTTTGACTTCTATATTTTCGATAAAGTGCTTGATACATTAGGCTTTCTCCCCAAACATTGTAAAGTCCCATTCTGTCTTTTCAAGCAAAATAGCGACAAATTGTTCCAAATAATCTCGATCCATAGCATCATAATCATCAATCTCTGAAGAATCCAGATCCAGAACCCCGAGCAATTGACCATTCTTAACCATCGGAACAACAATTTCACTTTTAGCTCGACTATCACAAGAAATATAGTTGGGATAAGTTGTTACATTACCAACCAGAACAGTTTCCTGAAAGTGGGCTGCCTCACCACAAACACCTTTGCCTAGTGAGATACGGATACAGGAAACACCTCCTTGGAAAGGACCTAAAATCAATTCCTTTCCATCGAACAGATAAAAGCCTGCAAATACGGTATTAGGAAAGCGTGATTTTAAAAGAGCACTGGCGTTGGAAAGATTAGCCAAAACATTGGTTTCACCATCCAATAAAAAAGAGAGACCCTCATTCAACATTTGATAACGTGATTGTTTTTCTGATTCTAACATAGAACTATTATATCAAAAAAGACTTACAGACAAAAGAAAAATCCCTTGTTTAGAAAACAAAGGATTTTGTGAATTTTCAATTTGATTAAAGTTCGATATCACCGAACAAGTCAGCCATTGAGAATCCTGTTTGTGTTTCTGGAAGTTCGAAATCACGTTTTTCTTGACGTTTTGGACGACGTGGACGAGCAGCACGTTTTTCTTCTTTTTGTCCTTCTTCTTGAGCTGGACGCTCTTCAAGAGCTTTGATAGAAAGTGATACGCGCTCTGCATCTGCGTTAACTTCAAGAACTTTAACTTGAACTTCTTGACCAACTTTAAGTGCTTCTTTAGGATTTTCAATACGTTTGTGTGAAATTTGTGATACGTGAACAAGTCCATCGATACCTGGCAATACTTCAACAAATGCACCGAAGTCAGTCAAACGTTTAACTGTTCCTTCTACTACATCACCTTTAGCCAATTTTTGCTCAACGCCATCCCATGGTCCAGGTGTTGTTGCTTTAAGTGAAAGTGATACACGTCCTTCTTCTTCGTTAAGATCAAGGATTTTCACTTCAATTTCTTCACCAACAGTTACAACTGATTTTGGTGATACGTTACGTTCATGTGACAATTCAGTCAAGTGAACAAGTCCGTCAACACCACCAAGGTCGATGAAAGCACCGAAGCTTGTGATACGTGCAACTTTACCAGTTACTACATCACCAACAGCCAATTTACCGAATACTTCAGCACGAGCTGCTGCTGTAGTTGCTTCAACAACTTCACGACGTGAAAGGATGAAGCGGTTTTCTTTAGCGTCAACTTCTTTGATTTTAGCGTCAAATTCTTGACCTACAAAACGTTCAGTGTTACGTACGAAACGAGTATCCAACATTGAAGCTGGGATAAATCCACGAACACCTTCAAATTCTACTGAAAGTCCACCTTTAACGGCACGAGTTCCTTTAACAGTAACAACTTCTTCTTCGCGACCAACAAGTTTGTCCCATGCTTTGCGAGCTTCAAGGCGTTTTTTAGATACAAGGTATGTAACTGTATCAGTATCTTTACCAACTACTTGACGAAGTACAAGAACATCCAATACTTCTCCTACTTTAACAAAGTCATTGATATCTGCATCGCGATCGTTTGTCAATTCGCGAAGAGTCAAGACACCTTCAACACCAGTTCCAGAGATTGCAACGTTAGCTTGAGTCGCATCAACTGTCAATACTTCAGCACTAACAACATCACCAGTCTCAACTTGGCTAACGCTATTTAGCAAATCTTCAAATTCGTTCATCTAAAAAATCCTCCAACAATCAAGTTTTTCTTAAACTTGACATACTTATAATTTTTTTCCTAAGCACCCGCAAGGACATGTTCATATCGTTCACGTCTTTCAATTATAAAAATAAAATACCCTAAGATATTTTGCTTTTTATCTTGATTATTACCTAAGAACTGGGGTAGCTGGATTCGAACCAACGCATGAGGGAGTCAAAGTCCCTTGCCTTACCGCTTGGCTATACCCCATTGATGAAATGGAGAGAGAGGGATTCGAACCCCCGAACCCGAAGGAGCGGATTTACAGTCCGCCGCGTTTAGCCTCTTCGCTATCTCTCCTACAATCAACATGGACTATTATATCATGAAAATTTCAAAAAAACAAGACTTATTTTGCTAAATTATAATTTTCAATCAAAATTTCCACAGCTTTTTNCAATTTTTTATAAAAACTATCGACATTCCCATTCTTTATGATGGCAAATTGTCCATCTAATTCGGCAATTTCTCCGATAACTTTTTTACCAATGGTCAAGGTATAGCCTTCAAAACTGTCTTTTCCTACATTAACTTTGGCATCTGCTACTTGAATTTCGATTTTTTTATCTTTCTTACTCATTTCATACCTCTCTTCACTTTTTCTATTTTACAAGAAAATCCCAAAACTAGCAAGAAAAAACTCTATATCGGGCTTGTCCGATATAGAGTTTTCCGCATTATTTAATGTGTTTTTCTAGTTCTTTTTGGTACTTACCATTTGATTCCAATTTTTCTTTTTGCCATTTTTTCAGTGCTTCTTCATATTCTTTTGTTGTAACAATATCTTTTTGCAATTTCATTCCTTTAAAGATATATGGGTCACCCTTAATACCAACTTGTGAGTATGGTTTTGAGAATGGCACGACATTACTTACAACTGGAGAACCACCAGATGAGGCTGTTGGCATCAATAATGAACTATCTGTCAACCAAGCTTGAGCCTTGGCATATTTTTCATAGCGTTCTTCAAGATTTGTAGTTTCTGAATCTGCATCATCCAATAATTTCTTATATTGGTCCAAACCAAGTTTCGCTACAACATCCTTATCTTTCCCTTTAGTAATACCAAGGTGTTTCATAGCAGAACCTGATTTAGGATCCATGATATTCAAGTAAGATGCTGGGTCTTGATAGCTTGGAGCCCATCCTGTACTGTTCAAATCATAATCTTTTTGAGAAGGAACACGCGCTTGAGAAGTGATTGTTTCCTTTTCATTATCTGTCATTTGAAGAACGTCGATGACAACATTTTCAGCACCAAGAGTTGATTCGATTGACTGTTTGAAAGAGTTGCTTTGTTGAACGGCGATGGTATCTGTTTGTTCAACTGGGACATCCAAGTGAATTGGGAATGTTACCCCTTTAGATTCCAAGTCTTTCTTAGCTTTTTCGAAAGCAGCTTTAGCCTTGTCAGGATTGTAGATAGAATCCTTACCGTCAACTAGCTCAACACCTTTCCATTGGTCACCATAGTTCACCAACTCTGCTTGAGCGATTTGACCAAAGTTTTTACCACCTGCTTGTACAAAGTTGTCAGGAACAAGGCTGTTACGAATAATCTTGTCCGCACCGTCTTCACCATTTAGCTGGGCAGCATAAGAATGGCGGTTGAAGGCAAAGTTGATAGCCTGACGGAAGTCCTTATTAAGCATAGCTTCTTTAGTAGAAGTCTTTTGCTCTTCACTTGTTTTTGCAGTTTTATTATATGACTGACGATTTACGTTAAAGGTGAAGTAATAGCTACTTGAATCCTGTGGGCTATAAGTGATTTTATCTCCGTATTGTTCCAAAGTAGAAGCAAAGTTTGAGCTACTTGGGAAGAGACGGGCTGTCGTATAAGCACCAGAAGAGAAGCTACGAATCAACGATTCCTGATCAGAACCATCGTAGTAAGTCAATTTAATCTTCTCGATTTTTACCTTTTCTTTATCCCAGTAATTTGGGTTTTTCTCGTATTCAATTAACGATTTAGACGTCAAGGTCTTCAAGATATAAGGACCATTGTAGAGAATTCCTGCTGGAGTAACTGCTCCATAATCTTTACCTGATGCCTTCAAAAACTCTTCATTTACAGGTAACATCGTTGCTGTAGTGACTTTAGAGTTCCAGAAGCTTTCTGGTTTGTTTAGGGTATATTCAACTGTGTAATCGTCCAAAGCCTTGACACCAACTGTAGAGAAATCATTGGTCTCACCAGTCATGTAGGCATCCAAGCCCTTGATTGAATTTTGAATCAGAGAAACACCGTCTGACTTGCCGTCAGCCACGTGTTTAAGCCCTGTCACAAAGTCATGAGCTGTTACTTCTGCATATTCTTCACCTTCTGAAGTGTACCATTTAACCCCTTTACGAAGTTTATAGGTATAAGTCAAACCATCTTTTGAGACAGACCAATCTTCAGCCAAGGAAGGGATAACATTTCCGTATTGGTCGTTTTCCATCAATCCATCAACCACGTTCCCGATGACATCTGTTGTAGATGTACGAGTCGCTATACTATAGTCCAAAGATGCTGGATCTACTGCATAGACATATGAAAATGTTGTCGGTGCATCTGCTTCTTTATCAGCTTTTCCACAAGCCACTAAAAGAGCTGTTGTACTCAGGACTACTCCTGCTGTTAAGAGCCACTTTTTCGATTTCATAAAAAATCTCCTTTAGTTTATTTTAATCTACTTTTACAATCCAACCTTCTGGCGCTTCAATATCGCCAAACTGAATTCCTGTCAATTCATCATATAATTTACGAGTCACAGGACCTACTTCTGTTTCACTATAGAATACATGGAAATCATCACCGTGCTGAATTCCACCAATTGGAGAAATCACTGCTGCTGTACCACAGGCACCTGCCTCTACAAAACGGTCAAGCTTATCAATTGGGACATCACCCTCAATAGGAGTTAAGCCCAAGCGATGTTCTGCCAAATAAAGCAAAGAATACTTGGTAATAGATGGCAAGATAGATGGACTCAATGGTGTTACAAATTCATTATCAGCTGTAATTCCAAAGAAGTTAGCTGATCCGACTTCTTCAATCTTTGTATGAGTTGATGGGTCTAGATAGATAACATCTGAAAAATGACGTGACTTGGCCAATTTTCCTGGCAAGAGACTGGCAGCATAGTTCCCACCAACCTTAGCCGCACCTGTACCATTTGGAGCAGCACGGTCGTATTCATCCTGAATCAAGAAGTTGGTTGGAACCAAACCACCCTTAAAGTAATTTCCAACTGGCATGGCAAAGATAGTGAAAATATACTCTTCTGCTGGTTTTACTCCGATAATATCTCCTACTCCAATCAAAAGAGGGCGAAGATATAAGGTTCCACCTGTTCCATATGGTGGTACGTATTCTTCATTCGCGCGGACAACTGCTTTACAAGCTTCTACAAACATTTCTGTGGAAACTTGGGGCATCAAGAGACGATTACAAGTACGTTGCAGACGTTTAGCATTTTCATCAGGACGGAACAGTTGAACACTGCCATCCTTAGTACGGTAAGCTTTTAAACCTTCGAATGCTTGTTGGCCATAGTGAAGACTTGGAGAAGACTCTGAAATATGCAAAGTTGCATCCTCTGTAAGCTCTCCTTGATTCCATTGTCCATTTTTAAAATGAGCAATATAGCGATAAGGTAATTTCATATAGGAAAAACCGAGATTTTCCCAATCAATCGTTACTGTCATATTCCACTCCTTATTCTAAAAACCTATTTCTTTTATTCTACACTATTTTTCTAAAATAGCAAGTATATTTTGTAATTTTCAGAAAATTTCTTCAATAAAAAGAACCAGCTCTTAGAACTGATTCTTCNTTTCACTTATTTAGCTTCAGTAAATACTTCTTTAAGATAAGCGTCAAAAACTTCTTCATCCGAAATCGTGTCAGAGATGAAGCTACCATTACTTGTGCGTTCTGACAGATTCAAGTCTTGTAGTCGACTTTCATAGATTGTTCCTTTGTTCGATTGGACAAGCAGCGTTTGGTCGTTCTCTTCCACTTC
This sequence comes from Streptococcus mitis, assembly GCF_003942995.1. Taxonomy (GTDB): domain Bacteria; phylum Bacillota; class Bacilli; order Lactobacillales; family Streptococcaceae; genus Streptococcus; species Streptococcus mitis_CV. Next base: position 60,847 of record NZ_RJOH01000002.1, read on the forward strand.
TGTACTGAAGAGATCACCAACAAATCCTTGCTCTGCAACTGATCCTGCTAAGAAGACACGATGCGGTTTGTTTTTCAACTCACGCAAGACTTGTAGTCCTCGTTTGGCACGGCTAGTTGCTGGAATTTCGTCAATAGAAACACGTTTCAAACTTCCACGCTGAGTCAAGAGGTAGAAGGATGAAGTGTTACAGATAAAGGCCGATTGGAGGGTATCATCTTCTTTCAGGTTCATAGCCTTGACACCTGCAGCCTTGGCACCGACAACAGGAACCTCTTCGATATTGAAACGCAGAGCATAACCGTTTTGGCTAATCAAGAGAACATCATCCAGTTTAATCGGAGCCACTGCTACAATCTGGTCTGTCTCGTCTTTGAGCTTAGCATACTTGACAGACTTAGACTTGTAGGTTCGCCATGGAGAGAACTCTTTGCGTTCTACCCGTTTAATTTGACCGAGACGAGTTGCAGTAAAGTAGGTTGTCGCATCATCAAACTGATCCACGACTTCCACATAAAGGATTTCTTCGTTAGTTTCAAAGTTTGTGATGGTTTGGCTCAGATGCTCTCCGATGTCCTTCCAGCGAATGTCTGCCAATTCATGGATTGGTCGATAAATGACATTTCCAAGAGTCGTGAACATCAAGAGATGCTGGGTAGTCTTAGCAGCTTGTACAAAGATCAAACGGTCATCATCACGTTTGCCAATTTCCTCTAGCGTTGAAGCTGCAAAAGAACGTGGACTGGTACGCTTGATATAACCTGCCTTGGTAACGCTGACATAGGTATCTTCCTCGGCGATCAGACTAGCTGTATCAATCTCAATTGCTTTCGCAGTGTCTTCTAAAGAACTCAAACGAGGAGTGGCAAATTTCTTCTTAACCTCACGAAGTTCTTTCTTCATGAGATTGTACATAGTCCGCTCATCACCGATAATAGCCGCAAGCATGGCAATCTTTTCACGAAGTTCTGCTTCTTCTTCCTGCAAGACAACCACATCGGTATTGGTCAAACGGTACAGTTGCAAGGTTACGATAGCCTCAGCCTGCTCTTCAGTAAAATCATAACTGACCTTGAGATTTTCCTTGGCGTCAGCCTTATTCTCAGAAGCACGGATAAGCGCAATGACTTCGTCCAAAATCGAAATCACACGAATCAAACCTTCAACGATATGGAGACGTTTCTCAGCCTTTTCCTTGTCAAAGCGTGAACGCGCCAAAATCACTTCACGACGGTGGGCAATATAGCTAGATAAAATTGGAACGATCCCAACCTGACGAGGCGTGAAATTGTCAATCGCCACCATATTAAAGTTGTAGTTGATTTGTAGGTCGGTGTATTTAAATAGGTAGTTGAGAACAAGCTCCGTATTGGCATCTTTTTTTAGCTCAATAGCAATACGTAGACCATCACGGTCAGACTCATCACGAACCTCAGCAATACCTGCCACCTTATTATTGACACGAACATCATCAATCTTCTTGACTAGATTGGCCTTATTGATTTCATAAGGAATCTCAGTAATAACAATTTGTTCCTTACCACCTTTTAGCTTTTCAACCTCAGTCTTTGAACGAACAACCACGCGCCCTTTCCCAGTTTCATAGGCCTTATTGATTTCATCACGACCCTGGATAATCCCTCCAGTCGGGAAGTCTGGCCCAGGCAAGAATTCCATGAGTTTATCCACCTTGGCAGTTGGGTGGTCAATCATATAGACCGCCGCATCGATGACCTCAGCTAAATTATGAGGTGGAATATCTGTGGCATAACCAGCCGAAATACCAGTCGAACCATTAACCAAAAGGTTTGGAAAGGCTGCTGGTAAAACAGTCGGCTCTTTCTCGGTATCGTCAAAGTTCCAAGCAAAAGGAACGGTCTTTTTATCGATATCCTGAAGAAGATAGCCTGCAATCTCAGACAAACGCGCCTCAGTATAACGCATAGCCGCAGGCGGATCTCCGTCCATAGAACCGTTATTACCGTGCATTTCAACTAAAATCTCACGATTTTTCCAGTCCTGTGACATACGAACCATGGCATCATAGATAGAAGAATCCCCGTGTGGGTGGAAATTCCCCATAATGTTCCCGACAGACTTGGCCGACTTGCGGTAACTCTTATCAAAGGTATTGCCATCCTTATTCATCGAATAAAGAATGCGGCGCTGAACCGGCTTCAATCCATCACGAATATCTGGCAAAGCCCGGTCTTGAATAATGTATTTGGAGTAGCGACCAAAGCGCTCTCCCATGATGTCCTCCAGGGACATATTTTGAATGTTAGACATGGTTATAAACCTTCTTAATTTAATAATTAGAATTATTTTTTAAAATATAAATATACAGTAAATTTTTTTATTTCTAGCTAAAGTTCTTTCCAGTTCTATTGTATTATTGCATTTTCATCTAGTATTTTTTTCCACCCTTAGAAAGAAACTTGTCAAATAGACTATAAAGAATATAATCAAAAAAATTATATTAAGACAATTAAGTTTTTCACTAACAAAAAGATAATAAACAATGAAAATGGAAAAAATTAAATATATTATAAAACAAATGATTGAGGGCCATTTTCTCTGGACTGGTACTAGCTTATATTGATATTTTTTAGAAAAATCACTTTTTTCATAAGTTATTCCCTCTGAGTACACATTCATTTGTGAATTAGAAAATAATATAAATAAAAGATAAATGATTACTGATAAAATTTTAATAAAAAGAATATTTATCATGTTAGTCTTTGGTTCTAAAGATAATAACCAAAGACTGCTTATCAGAAATATAGTTGGTAGTATAAAACCTAATAACCAGTCAAATGCACTAGATAAACAAGTAAATACAACCTCAATTTTTTTAAATATGAAAGCAAAATTATCAAAAACTGTTTCACCTACGGCTGCTTCCAACCGCTTATCAAAATTAGATTTTGAAAAATTTATTTTAGTATATACATACTCCTCAGTGTTTCCTTCCCTATGTTTTAACGCACCTTCAATAGTAGAAATTTCCGTATTTTCTTTATATTCCCAAATTGATTCTAATCTTTTCAACAAAGGGTATCTTTGCCCCTCTTTATTCAAATTATCAAAATTACTGATTATGTACATTGCTCTTAGTGAAAGAATTAATAACAAAAGTATCAAAATAATATTAAATAGATATTCATATTCACTCACACTATTGACTATATTTTGAAACGATTTTTGAATTTGTTCCCAAGTAGTTTCTGGTAATATCTTTGAGATAAATGTATTTGTACTTAAAAAAGTTAGGATTCCTATAATTATGTCCTTAATTGAAAAAGTTAACTGATTACCTTTTTTCTCTACAAATTTAATATAATCTTCAAATTCTTCCTTCGTGATACCATAATCTAATAACTTGGAGCGTAATTCAAATAGAATTCTATCAATCTCAAAAACTGTAGTATATTTTTTGTTTAATATAGTACCATTCATTCTATGCCAGTTCTTGTATTGTTTCTCAATTATAATAAACAACGGTGAATCATTAAATTTTTTACTTCTACGTTTCCTAAATTCGATAAAAGTTAAAAAAGCAATTAAAAACAGAACCATCGTTAGCGCTTCAGACATTGAATCCTCCTTTATCTAAACATCACGTTAGTTATTAGTGAGTGTAACTATTTTCATCCCACAAATCCTCGTTTATACTTGATATGACTGGCGATATTGCTATCTACATCTTTCCTATCCCAAAGTTGGAGTTCCCATGGATAGTAAAAATTACTTTTATTTTTAAAATAGATATGAATACCGACATAGCCATCTTTATCACGTAAATACCAGTTTTTTAGTCCGTACATCTCTTGCCAATCATCTAATTTCTCCATGACTTGAGCTATCTCTTTGGAACTTAAAATCATACGAGCACCAAAAATATCATTAAGAATTGAATTCACAGGATAGCCCTCTTGACGCTCTGAAAAACGTGTAATTTTATCTAAGACTCAGAAGTCTTGACACGATAAACATAGGCAATATTTTGGACATCCGCTTTCATCAGATAGTCATTAATTGACTCATGTAAATTCAGACGGTATGACAAAATCGCTTTCGTCGGAACTTTTGAAAAGGTATGCTTGAGATTGATTTTTTCCACCTTACCCGTTTCAAAATAATCTTTAGAATATTCTATATGAATACGATTAATCTCTGTAATGAGGCGTTCCACTTTTTCAATCATGAGTCTTCTCCTCTCGCTTTTTCATTTTTCTAGTTATTACCAAACTTCTTCACTCTTTCCTCAGCATACTCAATCATCTTCTCAGTCACTTCTTTATCGTAGTCAAAGCCCATTTTTTGAGCAAGGGATTGAGCTTCTTGGTGGAAAAATTTCATCGTAGCAAACAAAGACTGAGTAAGTTTCTCTACACTTGAAAAATCAAGCAGATTCGAGAATTCCTTCTTTTGCTCAGCAGGTAAATAGTTGAAGAGATACTTGTAGTTCTTGCCGATATCGACTTTCCCCCTATCACTTGCTACCAGCCAAGCTAAAATTTTCAGGAGTTCTTGTTGACAAATACCATAGAGATGGTCAGTGGCATAGATGACTTGTTTGCGACAAATCCCTTTAACCACGTAAGATGACACCCACCAAAATTCATTGCAGGAATTTTTAAAATCTGTCTCACTAGCTGGGCTTGTCCAGTAACGCTCTAAATTGGGAGAATAGGGTTCAAATAAATGTTCTGGGTCTTCCAAAACAGTGAATCCTGCCTCGCTGTTCACCCACTCTTGAATGTGTTCTTTTGGGCAAAGAGTCAAATCAATGCGGTTACCATCCTCAAAGAGCATGAGATAAAGATGTCGCTGGTCAAGTAGGACATGCTGTTCAATCAGGCGTTTACCAAACTGCCCCAACCAAGAAAGGTCACTCGTCAAATTATCTAAATCGTCCACGACATAGACCACATCATAGTCTTGAAATTCATCTTTTGGAGCCTTTGGATTTGCCCGTGAACCAGACATGGCGACAGCTTTGACTTGTAAAGTTTTGGCAGTCTGTAAAATCAAATCTAGCATTTCTGTTTCATCTCTCATGTCAGCACCTTCTCGTTTTATAGGTTACCAAGCGTCTGCTTCTTCTTACTGGATAGTTTTTATATTATAATTCCCTTGTCTGATAAAGACTGTATCCTTCGTAGTGGTATGAAGCATCCACTCCCTTAAAGAAACTGGTCTGACTGAGGTCATCCGTCAAGTTATTGAGAAGTAAATACTTGAGTTCTCCAGTCGATACTGCACTACGCTTCATGGCATTCAGGTATTCATCCTTATCAATGGCGTTCCAATCTACCACCTTACCCAGCTTTTCACGAAGCATACAATCTAGCCAAATCCGCATTGCGCGTCCATTCCCCTCACGGAAAGGATGGGCAATATTCATATCCGCATACTTATCAACCACTTGATCAAAATTGTCATGAGGAAGTTTGTCAATATACTGTAAGGATTGCTCTAAAAAAATACGGGGGGCAAATTGAAAGTTATCCTTTGGAATATTAACATCACGGATTTTTCCAGCGAAATCATAGATACCGGAAAAGAGATAATGGTGAATAGCGGACAGCCCTAAAAATGTACCAACTTCCATCTTGAACAAGTCTCCTGTCTGAAAGAGCAGGGCGGCTTGTTTTTTTGTCAGTTTTTCTTCTGCATCTGCCAGATGGGCTGAGTTTGTAATGCCTAGTTTATTTTCCAATACCATAATTTCCCCTTATTAACGCCATTTTGTATAGAAAAGAGGGTGTCCTTTAGCAATATGTTCTTTCAGTTCATCTGGCAACTTAAACTCTACAATGTCTGTAGTAACCCTTGGTAAGTAAGCAAAATCTCCGTTGAGTCCGCTAAAATAGAAACCATTTTCCTTAGCCTCTTTGTCCAATGAAAATATCACTTTTGGAATAAAATACTCATAATCCGGCTCTCTATTAGAAATCATATTTCTTACATCCAAAATAGATGTTTTCGCATCCAACACATCAAGTACTTTCCCATACTCTGCATGACTTATTTTGAACAATCTAATCTTTGCCGCTCCTTTAGGTTTCTTATTCACCATTCACTAGATACTCCTTCTTACTTTTTTCAATGTAAACTTTTTGTAAGTTGTAAATAAACAGCTGTTATCAAAACTCAACTTGTCCTTTTTAAGGAAAAGCTGCCTAAAAGTCAGGACAGCTACTCCCTAAAAAGGACAGATATACTGAACTATCTTGCTACTACTTCCTTAGTCGCAGCAATTTTTTTGTCAGCCCAGATGACTAAATCCTTGATAACTAATTTCTCCACTGCTCGAACAAAGTCAGACATAAATGTATAGTCGATTTGATTATTTTTGATAGGAAGCTTAACATCTGTCTCTTTTAATACTTTTTCATTAAAAGAGCTACTTCCCCAACTAAATGTAGAGAAACTCTTTCTTAATGAAGTAATTAAATAAAGAGCTTTATACCTATCCAATTCTACTTCTTTAGTGCGCAATACCTTAATTTTATCTCCTGTGAAATAGGGTTCTTTTTGATAAAACATCGTTGCCGTATCTTGACCAAAACTAATTGTGTTGGCAGGATTGAGAAATTCTTCACTCTCTGTAATATAACCTCGAATCCCATTGTTACTATCTCCACGAGCTACATAAGGAAACTTTCCTCCAAACTCAATCATATTTGCATTGAATTTCTTTTTACTACTGGATAAGTTAAAGACCTGAGAAAGTTGGAATACCTCCAACTCCTCTACTCTACTCTTAGTATCGGAAAGTTTTGCAAACTTGTCAAGTACTTTTTCATCATTTTTTGTAAGATGATAATCCCTAAGATTTGTTACAGTTAGATAAGACTCGAGCGTCTCGATGCGTTCAGACTCGAGCGCTTTGATGTAGCTTTCCATGTATGAAAATGCTAATTTGTTATTGAGAGTTGGAAGTTTAACTAGGAGGTCATGAGATTTAGAAGAGCGTAGCTTATTTCCAAAATCAAATTTACCAACTAAAGATTTTTGAATTGAAGATGCTAAAAATAACATGGAGTGTTCACTATACTCTTCGTCATTCCAGTAGACACCCACATCATCTGATGCGCTAAATTCATAATTTCGATAAAAAACATTTCCAAAAATATCAATAGTCAGAGAATTTTTTGGAAAAATAGTCATCTTATTCCCAATATGTCTAACGACACCCGTATTAGTCACTCCTGCCATCACAAATGGTAAAAGGCCATCTATCTGATCTGCTTTCGTTAGACGGGAACCCTGAACAATATTACCAAATAAATCTCCTATCCGATACTCTCTCCACTCGCCCCCATTTGCTTCAAATTCCTCTTCCAATTTTTGAAGGCGAGGGCTTAGGCTTTTTTTGAGCTATCTTCCCCCTTGTTTTTCAGGAGTTGTTCCACTTCCCAAGCTAAGTAGTCAGCAACAGTCTTTTTAAAATCGTTCAAGGTTGGTTTTGTATCAATGATCTGGTGCTGTTCGAAATTCCAATCATTACCCTTGTCAGTGATAAAGTCCTCAATAAAGATAGCATCTAAATCCCAAAGTTCTTTACTCACTTCCGCTCTCTTTCCAGCCTTATAAATTTTAATCACATCTTGGTAACGCTGGATAGGATTATCAACCTCTGAAATACCTCGCTTAGCACGTTTAAAACCGTCATTTCTAAAGTCAATAAATTTAACCGTCTGGTCGTAATCATGTGCCTCATGAGCCTTAAAAATATAGATAGAAGTCTGGACACCTGCCATGGGAACAAAAAGGTCAACGGGCATTTTGATAGAGGCAAGTAGGGTATGCTTTTTCAAAATAGCTTTAGCTGTCTTTGTTGCCTTACCAGAACCAGCACTATCTTGAATGATAATGGCACCTAGGCCACCACGCTCCATCTTATCCAAACCATAAGCTATAAAAGGAAGACCATTTTCTTCATAAGAGAAAGGTGGATTCAGCAAAACACGATTAGCTTTAAAATCCGTAAATAGACTCTCAGGACGATTAAAGGCTGAACCTTTTTCAATTCGACTAGACCCATCTCCACGAAGAATCATATTGGTTGTCGCTAAGGTATACATCTCTGCATTAAGTTCTATTCCTAGCAAGTTATCTTTCTTGAGCTTCGCAATCTCCTCGTTAGCTCGAGAAGTCCCCTTCCCAAAACTGATATTTGCATGATCTATCATCAACTCCATCGCTGAAATGAGGAAACCAGCCGAACCAGTCGCCAAATCCATAACCTTGCTCTCACTTGTTATCCCCAGAATTTGCGCCATCATTTTGGTAACATAAGGAGGGGTCAGGACAATACCAATTTCTTTTCCATCTCCCAAAGCGTACTTGAGAAACTCAGAGTACATTTCCCCCATAATATCGATATGTCCACCCAAACCATCAATGGACTTGAAAATATTCTCATAGATAAAAGTGAAGATTTGCTTGGTAACAGAAGTTTCCTTTTGAGGGAGAAGTTGTGCTACTTCTTTGTCATTGGTGATCAACTCGTCACGCTGGCTATCTTTGGAAATTTCTCCAAAAGAAGCCAACATGAGAGTTTTCTTATCTTCATTGATTTCACGTTCATCTAGGAAAGCCTTGATTTGATCAACAACTTTCTTACCATCACGCTTGGTTTCAGACTGTACACCCTTTAAATCATCAGGTATTAAGCCCTCATCAACCTTGTTGCCTTTGCAATCTACGATATCCTGCATAGATAATAGCATACCAGACACATAAAGCACCCGTTGAGGAGCTGTGATATTATGGTTGTGCATCAATTTATTGAGCTTTTTAGCATAGCCTTGCAAGGTCGCTTGACTATCAATCAGAATTTGGTGTTTTTCTTCTTCGCTCAAGACAGCATCTTTGTAGAAAGTCTCAAAGGTAGACTCATTTTCCAAAAAATCAAAAGTCGTAACCTTTGATAACTCTTTATAGGCATTAGGAGCAGAACCAAAGACATAATAAACTTTGATAGTCACATTTTCTTCATTATCACCTGCAACACCAACTGCGACGGCTTCATGATATTTACCACTATCAATAACTGCCCTCGCATAATGCAAAGCCCCATTCACTGCAAAATCACTAATTGATTTATCATCAAACTTAATACCGTCCTTTGTTTGAGCAACTAGCTTAGATAATTTGAGTTTGTTTTCAATCAAGATAGGAACTTGTTTGTATTTTTCAATATGAAAATCTGGTTTTCCAAAATTAGTCTTAGTTTGCGTCTTAGCCGCTCCCTTAAGCGCCTCTTTGAGATAAGCACTCATAGCAGATTCTTCATTGTAATCCTGCAATTTTTTCAAACCAAGATTTTCAAACTGCTTTTTCGCATAGTCATTCACATCCGACTCTAATTTCCAGTTTACTAACATATTATTTTCTTTCATTAAAACACAGTCGCTTCTTCTAGCGTAAACTTGACATTGTCTTCAATCCACTTACGTCGTGGTTCGACCTTATCTCCCATGAGGACATTGACACGGCGTTCGGCGCGTGCTAGGTCTTCGATGGTGACACGGATAAGGGTACGCGTTTCTGGGTTCATAGTTGTTTCCCAGAGCTGGTCCGCATTCATCTCACCAAGACCTTTGTAGCGTTGGAGGGTGGCTCCTTTGCCGAATTGTTTGCGGAGTTCTTCAAGTTCTCCGTCTGTCCATGCGTAGGCCACTTCTTCTTTCTTGCCTTTACCTTTTGACATCTTGTAAAGAGGCGGGAGGGCGATATAAACATGTCCTGCCTCGACAAGAGGACGCATATAGCGATAAAAGAAGGTTAAGAGAAGTGTTTGAATGTGGGCACCGTCTGTATCCGCATCGGTCATGATAATGATCTTGTCATAGTTGGCATCTTCAAGGGAGAAGTCTGCTCCTACACCAGCACCTATGGTATAAATCATGGTGTTAATTTCTTCATTTTTGAGGATATCCGCCATCTTGGCCTTGGCTGTATTGATAACCTTACCACGTAGAGGCAAGATAGCCTGGAACTTGCGGTCACGGCCTTGTTTGGCAGAACCTCCAGCAGAATCTCCCTCGACTAGATAGAGTTCATTCTTAGCTGGATTCTTAGACTGGGCTGGGGTCAATTTCCCAGACAGCAAGCCCTTGTCTTTTTTATTTTTCTTCCCATTTCGGCTCTCATCACGCGCCTTACGTGCCGCTTCACGAGCGTCACGGGCCTTGATAGCCTTGCGGATGAGATTGGAAGCCAGTTCCCCATTTTCCATGAGGAAGAAGGTCAACTTATCCGCCACTATTCCATCCACAACTGGACGAGCTAGAGGACTACCAAGTTTGTCCTTGGTCTGACCCTCAAACTGGAGGTGTTCTTCAGGAACCAAGATAGAAAGAACGGCCGCTAGTCCCTCACGATAGTCTGAACCTTCAAGGTTTTTATCTTTTTCCTTGAGAAGCCCCGTCTTACGCGCGTAGTCGTTCATAACCTTGGTAATAGCGGACTTGAGTCCTGTCTCATGCGTTCCACCATCCTTGGTACGAACGTTATTGACAAAGGATAGAATGTTATCTGAAAATCCGTCATTGTACTGGAGGGCTACTTCCACTTGGAAACCATTATCTTCCCCTTCAAAGTAAAGAACCGGCGTCAAGGTTTCCTTGTCTTCGTTCAGATAAGAAACAAAGTCTTGTACCCCATTCTCATAGTGGAATTCAATCGCTTCGTCTGTTCGTTTATCAGTCAGAGACAAGGTCACATTTTTCAAGAGAAAGGCTGATTCATTGAGGCGCTCTGAGATAGTATTGTACTTGAAGTCTGTAGTAGAGAAGATGGTCGCATCAGGCATAAAAGTAACCTTGGTACCTGTTTTAGACTTGGGTGCTGTACCAATTTTCTTCAGAGTCGTGACAGGTTTTCCACCATTTTCAAAACGTTGCTTGTAAATTGCACCATCACGGGTAATTTCAACTTCCAGCCAACTTGAAAGAGCGTTAACAACGGAAGAACCCACCCCATGGAGACCACCAGATGTCTTGTAGCCCCCCTGACCGAATTTCCCTCCGGCGTGAAGGATGGTAAAGATAACCTCAACTGTTGGAATCCCCGTAGCGTGCATTCCAGTCGGCATCCCACGACCATGGTCTTGAACCGTTAAACTGCCATCTTTATTGATGGTCACATCAATACGGTCGCCAAATCCAGATAAGGCCTCATCGACAGCATTGTCGACGATTTCCCAGACTAGGTGGTGAAGACCAGCACCATCGGTCGATCCGATATACATCCCTGGACGTTTTCGGACCGCATCCAACCCTTCTAGCACCTGAATGGCATCATCATTATAATTGTTAATATTGATTTCCTTTTTTGACACAAGGAACCTCCTATTCGTTCATCTTTACTATTCTACAGGTTTTCCAAGGATTTTGCAAAATTTTTCTTTCTCCGGTGTAACAATTTCAGTAGAGATTCTCTGCCTTTCTTTCCCAATTCATGATATAATAGGAGTATGATTACAATAGTTTTATTAATCCTAGCTTATCTGCTGGGTTCGATTCCGTCTGGTCTCTGGATTGGACAAGTATTCTTTCAAATCAATCTGCGCGAGCATGGTTCTGGTAACACTGGAACGACCAATACCTTCCGCATTTTAGGCAAGAAAGCTGGTATGGCAACCTTTGTGATTGACTTTTTCAAAGGAACCCTAGCAACACTGCTTCCGATTATGTTTCATCTTCAAGGAGTTTCGCCTCTCATCTTTGGACTTTTGGCTGTCATTGGACATACCTTCCCTATCTTTGCAGGATTTAAGGGAGGCAAGGCTGTCGCAACCAGTGCTGGAGTGGTTTTCGGATTTGCACCTGTCTTCTGTCTCTACCTTGCAGTTGTTTTCTTTGGAACCCTCTATCTTGGTAGTATGATTTCACTATCTAGTGTCACAGCATCTGTCGCGGCTGTCATCGGAGTTCTACTCTTTCCACTTTTTGGTTTTATCCTGAGCAACTATGATCCTCTATTCATCGCTATTATCCTAGCACTTGCTAGTTTGATTATCATTCGTCATAAGGACAACATCGCTCGTATCAAAAATAAAACTGAAAATCTTGTCCCTTGGGGATTGAACCTAAGCAACCAACATCCTAAAAAATAAAACGCCAGTTCATTCTGAACTGACGTTTTTTGTATGCTTATTTTGATTTGATATAGTTGATACCATCTGCTTTTGGTGCAACTGCTTTTCCAAAGAAGGCTGCCAAGACTAGAATTGTCAAAACATAAGGTGCGATTTGAAGATAAACCGCAGGCACTCCTTGTAGGAATGGCAATTGAGAGCCGATAACAGCCAAACTTTGTGAAAGTCCAAAGAAGAGACTAGAAAGCATGGCTCCGATTGGATTCCATTTTCCGAAGATCATCGCAGCAAGGGCGATAAATCCAGGTCCAACAATAGTTGTCACTGAGAAGTTAACTGATATGGATTGAGCATAAATAGCTCCACCAATTCCACCTAGGAAACCTGAAATGATAACCCCTAAATATCTCATTTTGTAGACATTGATTCCCAAAGTGTCCGCTGCTTGAGGGTGTTCACCGACGGAGCGGAGACGAAGACCAAAGCGAGTCTTAAAGAGAATAAACCAAGCAAGGAATGAGAAGACAATCGCGATATAACCTAGCAGACTTGTTGACTTGAAGAATATATCACCGATAACTGGGATATTTGCCAAGACTGGGAAGTCAAAGCGTCCAAAAGTTTGACTTAGGTTGTCGGTTTGTCCTTTGTTATAAAGAACTTTAACCAAGAAAACAGCCAAGGCTGGCGCCATCAAGTTCAATACCGTACCGCTGACAACATGGTCTGCACGGAAATGAACCGTCGCTGCTGCGTGGATGATAGAAAAGATTCCTCCTACCAATCCTGCTACAAGCAAGGATAGCCATGGAGTTGCTGCTCCAAATTGTTCTGCAAATTCAAGGTTAAAGACAACTCCAGAAAAGGCACCCATAACCATAATTCCTTCAAGGCCGACGTTTACCACACCACCACGTTCAGAGAAAACACCACCGATACTTGTAAAGATGAGGGGTGCTGAGTAAATCAGCATAGAAGACACCAAGAGGGTGAGCAAGGTTGTAATAGACATCTTTACTTACCTCCTTTAACTTGTTTTTTCGGTTTGACAAAGCGTTCGATAAGGTAATGAACACTGACAAAGAAGATAATAGACGCTGTTACAATGCTGACAAGCTCAGACGGTACCTGCGCCGCATTCATACCTGGGGCTCCAACTTGGAGAACACCAAACAGGAAGGCTGCAAAGAGAATACCAATTGGTGAGTTTGCTGCAAGTAGACTAACTGCCATCCCGTTAAACCCGACAGCTAATGATGCCCCTTGAACATAGACGTTCTGGAAGGTTCCAAGTCCTTCAACAGCTCCACCAAGACCTGCCAAGGCACCTGAAATAATCATAGATAGGATAATAGTCCGTTTGGCAGAAATACCAGCATATTCTGAAGCATGTGGATTAAGACCAACTGCACGGATTTCAAAACCAAGGGTTGTTTTCTTGAGCATGAACCAAATAACTGCAACGGCAATGATGGCAAAGAAAATACCAATATTCATCCGCGAATTACCAGTCAACTCAGCTAACCAAGGGGTCTGGTAGGTTGCATTAGCCCCAACACGAATGGTCGAATCTGTACTTTGCATGAAATCTTTAGGGAAAGAATGGATAAAGGCATTTCCTACATACAAGACAATGTAGTTCATCATGATGGTTACGATAACCTCTGACGTCCCTAGATAAGCCCTAAGAATACCTGGAATCGCTCCGACAATCCCACCAGCAATCAAAGCAATCACGATAGTCGCTAAAATCATCAAGGGACGCGGCATATCTGGATGCGACAGGGCAAACCAACCACTGAGAATCCAACCTGCCAAAGCCTGACCAGGAAGCCCGACGTTAAAGAAACCTGCACGACTGGCAACAGCAAAACCAAGACCAATCAAGACCAAAGGCCCCATAGCACGGAAGATTTCTCCAATCCCACGCAGGCTACCAAAGGCTGTATAGAACAATTCTTCGTAGCCCCAAATAGCATCATAACCGAAGATCCACATGACAATGGCTCCAAGTAAAATTCCTAGGAAGACAGAAATCAAGGGAACCGAAATTTGTTGTAATTTTTTAGACATCACTCTTCTCCTTTCCCAAGTTTCCACCAGCCATCAAGACACCAAGTTCTTGTTTATTGGTTGTTTCTGGTGATACAATACCTTGAATCTTACCATCGTGGATAACGGCAATACGGTCTGAGACGTTTAAAATCTCATCCAATTCAAAGCTGACAACAAGAACAGCCTTACCATTATCACGCTCTTCAATCAAGCGTTTGTGGATATATTCAATGGCACCGACATCCAAACCACGAGTTGGCTGGCTGACGATAAGGAGATCAGGATCTCGATCAATTTCACGAGCAATAATTGCTTTTTGTTGATTTCCTCCTGAGAGTGCAGCTGCAGGAACAAATTCACTGGCAGCACGAACATCAAATTCTTCCATTAACTTTTTAGCATAAGAAGTGATATTCGCATAGTTCAAAATTCCATTTTTACTATGTGGTTCTTTGTAGTAGGTTTGAAGGGCAATATTTTCAGAGATCATCATTTCCAAAATCAAGCCATCACGGTGACGGTCTTCTGTAACGTGCCCAACACTTAGTTCTGTAATTTGTCGTGGGTGCAAGCCTACAATTGAATCTCCTTTTAGCTCAATGCTACCAGATTCAACCTTGCGAAGACCTGTGATGGCTTGAATCAGTTCAGACTGACCATTTCCATCAATCCCCGCAATACCAACAATCTCTCCCGCTCGAACATCCAAGGACAGATTTTTCACAGCTGGGACACCGCGGTTTTCATTGACCACCAAATCTTTGATTGACAAGACTACTTCTTTTGGTTGAGAGGCTTGTTTCTCTGTTTTAAAGGAAACAGAACGTCCTACCATCATTTCTGCCAAATCAGCATTAGTAGCCCCTGCAATTTCTACAGTTTCAATTGATTTCCCACGACGGATAACTGTAACGCGGTCAGAAACTGCGCGAATCTCGTCCAACTTGTGGGTAATCAAGATAATTGATTTTCCTTCTTTGACAAGATTTTTCATAATAGCCATCAACTCATCAATTTCTGATGGAGTCAAGACAGCCGTTGGTTCATCAAAGATCAGGATATCAGCCCCCCGATAAAGGGTTTTTAAAATTTCTACACGTTGTTGGGCCCCAACTGAGATGTCTGCTACCTTGGCAGAAGGGTCAACAGCTAAGCCATAACGTTCAGAAAGAGCCTTGATTTCTTTGCTAGCTCCAGCGATATCTAGCACACCATTTTTAGTCAATTCACTACCTAAAATGATGTTTTCAGCCACTGTGAAGGCTTCTACCAACATAAAGTGCTGGTGAACCATTCCG
Source organism: Streptococcus mitis (assembly GCF_003942995.1). GTDB lineage: Bacteria > Bacillota > Bacilli > Lactobacillales > Streptococcaceae > Streptococcus > Streptococcus mitis_CV. Next base: position 76,318 of record NZ_RJOH01000002.1, read on the forward strand.
ATTCCCAAGCTAGCTGCTTTAGATGGTGAGTCGAGGTTGACAACTTGACCGTTGACCGCGATTTCACCACTAGTTGGTTCAAGAAGGCCTGCTAACATGTTCATTAGCGTGGACTTTCCAGCCCCATTTTCTCCTAAAAGTGCATGAATTTCACCTTTTCGTAGGTGCAGGTTGATTTTGTCGTTGGCAACAAATTCACCAAACACCTTGGTAATATCACGCATCTCAATGACATTTTCGTGTGCCATGTGCTCTTCCTTTCAGAGTCTTATTTTATTTCAATAAAACTTGCTAGTTTGTCTAGTAGCAAGCTTTACTGAGACAAAATGACTTTGTCTCAACTCTTAAAAAGCGGCCGATGGCCGCTTCCTAAGAAATAACTTCCATCCATTATTTTGCAGGAACTTTTACGCTTCCATCAAGGATTTTAGCTTTAGCATCTTCAACAGCTTTTTTACCTTCTTCTGAAAGGTTTGTTGTTACCAAGTCAACCCCTTTATCTTTCAATGAGTAAACGATCACTTGACCGCCAGGGAATTCACCTTTTTCTGCCTTGTTAGAAATATCTTTTACAGTTGTACCAACTTGTTTCAAAGTAGATACAAGAACGAAGTTTGATTCTTTACCATCTTTAGAAGTGTATTTACCTTCTGCTTCTTGGTCACGGTCAACACCGATAACCCAAACTTTTTCATTTTCAGGACGGCTTTCGTTGAGTGATTTTGCTTCTGCAAAGACACCAGCACCTGTACCACCAGCTACTTGGTAAACAATATCTGCACCGGCTGCGTATTGTGCGGCTGCAATTGTTTTACCTTTAGCAGCATCACCAAATGAACCAGCATAGTCAACTTGGACTTTGATAGATGGGTCTACTGACGCAACACCAGCCTTGAATCCTGCTTCAAAACGAGAGATAACTTCTGACTCCTGCCCACCTACAAAACCAACTTGTTTTGTTTTAGTTGTTTTTGCTGCAGCTACACCTGCAAGGTAACCTGACTCATTATCAGCGAAAGTTACGCTCGCAACATTCTTTTGATCTTTAATCACATCATCAATCAAGACATAGTTCAAGTCAGAATGTTCTTTAGCTGCTTCTTCAACCGCATTGTGAAGGGCAAAACCAACACCGAAGATTAGGTTGTAACTTCCAGCCGCTTGTTGCAAGTTGTTAGCGTAGTCAGCTTCACTTGTTGATTGGAAGTAAGTGAAACCGTTATCTTTTGAAAGATTGTGTTCTTTACCCCAAGCCTGCAAACCTTCCCAAGCTGATTGGTTGAATGATTTGTCATCAACACCACCAGTATCAGTGACGATTGCTGCTTTTGTCTTCACATCAGAAGATGAATCTGCCTTACGAGAAGAGCGGTTACCACATGCAGCAAGTCCAACTGCTGCCACTGCTACTAGGCCAAGACCTAGCCATTGTTTCTTGTTCATTACTGAACCTCCTAAATAAGATGTGCAACGATGTTGCAAGTATGGATTGGTTGGCCACAAGGACCGTGCCACTCAGAGAGCGACTCAGACTAGTTTAAGTCCGTAAAAGAGTATGGAAGTAATTCCCCGACCGTCATCTCGACCGTCGATTTATCTTTTGCGACTAAAGTCACTTTTAGATCTTGTTCAAAAAATTCAGCCATCACTTGGCGACAAGCACCACATGGTGAAATTGGTTTTTCAGTCTGACCATAGACAATCAATTCTGAAAACTCTCTTTGTCCTTCGGACACTGCTTTAAAAATCGCTGTACGTTCTCCACAGTTGGTCAAAGAATAACTAGCATTCTCAATATTGACACCTGTATAAGTGCTACCATCTTTTGCCACTAAAACAGCTCCGACTGGAAAATGAGAATAGGGCACATAGGCATTCTTACTGCTTTCAATTGCTAGTTCAATCAACTCAGTAGTCGCCATCTGCCAGTTCTCCTTTTAAAATGGCTACCCCAGCTGACGTTCCGATACGGGTCGCCCCTGCTTCCACAAAGGAAAGAGCATCTGCATAAGAACGAGCTCCACCAGCAGCCTTGACTCCCATATCAGGTCCAACAGTTTCACGCATTAATGTAACATCTTCTACCGTAGCACCACCAGTTGAAAAGCCAGTTGAAGTTTTCACGAAGTCAGCTCCCGCTTTTTGGGCCAATTGGCAAGCCACAACTTTTTCTTGGTCTGTAAGAAGGCAAGCTTCAATAATGACTTTCACTAACTTGTCACCACTTGCTTCCACTACTGCGCGAATATCTGACTCAACCAAGGATAAATTACCTGATTTGAGAGCCCCAACATTGATCACCATATCAATCTCATCTGCACCATTCTGGATAACTTCTTTTGTTTCAAATGCTTTCACAGCTGAAGTTGTTGCTCCCAAAGGGAAACCTACTACTGTGCAGACCTTGACATCTGTACCTTCAAGCCCTTTTTTGGCATGTTCAACCCAGGTCGGATTAACGCAAACACTGGCAAAATCATACTCTCTAGCTTCAGACAACAAACAATCAATTTGATTTTCTGTTGCATCTTGTTTCAAAAGCGTATGATCGATATATTTATTTAATTTCATATTCGGATTCTCCTGCGGTTTATGAGATAATTTCTATAATTTCTCGTAAACTTTGCACCCTATCATTTATTTTAACATATTTTTGAAAATCTGTAACTAGCTGAGGAGAAATTTTTCCATTTGTGTATACTTTTGCAACAATTTCTCCCTGTTGAACGGAATCTCCAACTTTCTTTTCAAAAACAATTCCTGTTTCATAGTCCAAGGCATCAGATTTGACTGCACGGCCTGCCCCCAGCCTCATGGCATAGAGACCAAATTCCATTGCTGGAAGAGCTGAAATGACACCCGTTTCCTGAGCAGGGATTTCCACCACATGGGCTACATTTACAGGACGATAGAGGTCTTCCAAGTCTCCACCTTGGGCTTGGACCATCTCCTCAAACTTAGTAAGCGCTTGACCATTTTCAAGATGTTGGCGAACTTCTTCAACTGTTTTATTTACATTTGCCAGGCCAAGCATAATTTGAGCCAATTCACAGATGAAGTGGGTAATATCCTGACGGCCTTGCCCTTGTAAAATCTCCAGTGCTTCAAGGATTTCAACGCGATTTCCAATAGCACGTCCCAAGGGCTGACTCATATCCGTAATGACTGCTACCGTCTTTCGACCAACTGCCTTACCAAGTTCCACCATAGTTTGAGCCAGTTCACGCGCCTCATCAACCGTCTTCATGAAGGCCCCCTCACCGACAGTCACGTCTAGCAAAATAGCATCCGCCCCTGCCGCAATTTTCTTGCTCATCACCGAACTCGCAATCAAAGGAATCGTGTCGACAGTTGCGGTTACATCACGGAGGGCGTAGAGAAGCTTATCTGCTTTGACCAGCTGGTCTGATTGCCCAATGACAGATACACCAATGTCCTGTACCTGACGAATAAAATCCTCTTGACTACGTTCTACTTGATAACCCTTAATGGACTCCAACTTATCAATTGTTCCGCCAGTATGGCCGAGACCACGACCACTCATTTTTGCCACAGGAACACCAAAGCTTGCAACAAGAGGAGCTAAAATCAAAGTCACCTTGTCACCAACACCCCCAGTAGAATGCTTGTCAACCTTAACCCCATCAATAGCGGATAAATCAAACTCTTGGCCTGTCTGAACCATTCTCATGGTCAAATCAGATATTTCTCGAGTCGTCATTCCTTTGAAATAGACAGCCATAGCAAAGGCAGACATCTGATAATCAGGAACAGTTCCTGACACATAGCCTTCTACCAGCCATTCAATTTCACTCGAAGTCAGTTCTTGACCGTCTCGTTTCTTTTGGATTAAATCAACTGCTCTCATTCTTTCACACTTCTAAGGATATAGTATCCCTTATCTTTTTTTAAGATTTCGCAATTGCCAAACACCTCTTCCATCTTGGATTTAGCACTTGGGGCCCCTTGTTTTTTCTGGATAACGATTGTTAAATCCCCACCAGTTTCCAAAAAATCTTTACTTTCCTCAATGATTTCATGAACCACTTGCTTGCCCGCACGGATAGGAGGATTGGAAATGACATGGTCAAATTTCCCTTCAACTTGTTCATAGATGTTAGACTGGAAAATCGTCGCTGCCACTTTATTTCGTTCAGCATTTTGTCGCGCCAAATCCAAGGCACGATTATTGATGTCGACCATGGTCGCCTGAACTCCATAAGCTTTAGCTAAAGACAAGCCCAAAGGTCCGTAACCACAGCCTACATCAAGGACAGTTTCTCCTTGGTTGACCTCAAGACACTTGAGCAAGAGTTGACTTCCAAAGTCAACCATTTTCTTGCTAAAAACACCCGCATCTGTCAAAAAGGTCATTTTTTCTCCCAACAAGTCCACTCTCAACTCATGAATATCGTGAGCAGCGTCAGGATTTTCTGCATAATACATTTTACTCATGAAACTATTTTACCATAAATTGACTTAAATTGTAAATCGTTTACAAATTGATCATAAAACGAAAAAGACTGAAGAAAGCTAGTAAGTAAAACCTTTTCTTCAATCTCTTTCAATTATTGGAAACGAATGACAAGCCATTGGGAGCTATAAGGTATCACAGTCAAGATAAAACAACAAATTTATTGTCTATAATCAAGCGCATTTTTATTACGATTGCTTAACCTTCAGATATTTAATTATCAACAAAATTCCCAACAAGATGTTTAGATAAAAGCCCAACTGATACGTTTTTGTCAGGATTTCCCAACTTGTCCAAAGTCGTACCAAATCTTCTAGCGACATGCGGAAGAAATAACCCTCTGTAGCAATCCATAGAACTAAAAAGAAATAACTACCAGCAGCAAGCCATTTCGTCCACCGTTTTTTTAGTAGACAAGCAATCAAGAGCGAACAGATAAAGATAGCTGTTACAATAGCATGTTCCATCAAAAAAGTAAAACCGTAATAGATTTCCACAAAGCGTCTACCATTATCCGCATTCGCCCCTTTTATAAAAGGTAGTGCAAAACTTAAAATAAAACAAAGTTCCAATATGTAACGTTTTAAGATTTTCATAGTACACCTCCTATAAGTTATAACCCTCAAAGCCTCCCTTATTAGCTTATAAGTCAGGATAAACCAGCTCCTACTTCATCAATAAATTGGTCAACCTCTATCTACCTCTATTATACGATATTGGCTTACTATCATCAAGAAACCGCTTTATTTTTTTAGCTTTTTATGGTATGATAAACAAAATATCTAGGGGAAAACAAATGACCAACGAATTTTTACATTTTGAAAAAATCAGCCGCCAGACTTGGCAATCTTTACATCGAAAGACAACACCTCCTTTGACAGAAGAGGAATTAGAATCCATCAAGAGTTTTAATGACCAGATTAGCTTGCAGGATGTTACCGATGTCTATCTCCCCCTAGCCCATCTCATCCAGATTTACAAGCGTACCAAGGATGATTTGGCCTTTTCAAAAGGTATTTTCCTTCAACGTGAAAGCAAATCCCAGCCTTTTATCATTGGGGTTTCTGGGAGTGTTGCCGTTGGAAAATCCACAACCAGTCGCCTACTTCAAATCCTACTGTCCCGTACACTTACAGATGCTACGGTTGAGTTGGTAACAACTGACGGCTTTCTCTATCCCAACCAGACCTTGATTGAACAAGGGATTTTAAATCGCAAGGGATTTCCTGAAAGCTATGATATGGAAGCTCTTCTCAACTTCCTGGATCACATCAAAAATGGACAAGATGTAGATATTCCTGTCTATTCTCATGAAGTCTACGACATCGTACCCGAGGAAAAGCAAAGCGTCAAAGCTGCTGATTTTGTCATTGTTGAGGGAATAAATGTCTTTCAAAATCCACAAAACGAGCGTCTCTACATTACTGACTTCTTTGACTTTTCCATCTATGTTGATGCTGCAGTCGATGACATCGAGAGTTGGTATCTGGACCGTTTCTTGAAAATGCTGAGCCTAGCCCAAAACGACCCTAATAGCTACTATTATCGTTTTACACAAATGCCGATTGGGGAAGTGGAATCCTTTGCCCATCAGGTCTGGACCAGTATCAATCTCACAAATCTACAAAATTATATTGAACCAACTAGAAATCGTGCAGAAGTGATTCTTCATAAAACAAAGAACCATGAAATCGATGAAATTTACTTAAAAAAATAATTTTCCCTTGTCAAAACGTAAGTTTTCAGATATAATGGTATAGTTAGTAAATATGGAGGTAAGAACATTGGCAAACATTAAATCAGCTATCAAACGCGCTGAATTGAACGTTAAACAAAACGAAAAGAACTCAGCTCAAAAATCAGCTATGCGTACTGCTATCAAAGCTTTCGAAGCAAACCCATCTGAAGAACTTTTCCGTGCTGCTAGCTCAGCTATCGATAAAGCAGAAACTAAAGGTTTGATTCACAAAAACAAAGCAAGCCGCGACAAAGCTCGTCTTTCAGCTAAACTTGCTAAATAAGAAACAGTCCATAGAGGCTGTTTTTTTGTCTCCAAATTGGAAAAGGTAGAAAATGAAAATCGCAATTATCGGATATTCTGGTGCTGGTAAGTCAACTCTAGCAGAAAAATTATCTAACTACTACTCCATCCCAAAACTTCACATGGACACACTCCAATTTCAACCCGGTTGGCAAGACAGTGACCGTGAATGGATGTTGGATGAGATGAAAAAATTTCTCACCAAGCATGAAGCTTGGGTCATCGATGGGAATTATTCTTGGTGTTATTACGAAGAAAGAATGCAGGATGCTGACCAAATCATCTTTCTTAATTTTTCGCCATTGACCTGTCTCTTTCGAGCCTTTAAACGATACCTCAAATACCGAGGCAAGGTCAGAGAAAGTATGGCAGTTGGTTGTCAAGAACAGTTTAATTGGGAGTTTATTCGATGGATTCTCTGGGATGGCCGAACAAATAATGCTAAGGAAAGATACCAAAAATTAAGTGATACCTACCCTGAAAAGATGCATATTCTCCATTCTCAAGCAGAGATTGATTATTTCTTGCAATCTCTTAAAAAATAGACGATAGAGCAACATTCATTTAGGTCACAGTATGGACTGAATGACTAAAAAAGGAAGATTTTCATCCAGAAAATCTTCCTTTTGTGTTCCCTTTTATTCAGCAATTAAGGTTTCTAGACCAACCTTCATCATATCGGTGAAGGTGTTTTGACGTTCCTCTGCAGTTGTATCCTCATCCGGATTGACCAAGCTGTCAGAAATGGTCATAATGGCAAGAGCATCGACATGGTGTTGGGCAGCAAGATAGTAAAGAGCTGCTGCTTCCATTTCCACGGCTTTCACACCCCATTTACCAAGCTCAATGTTCTTTTCAAAGTAGTTTGAATAGAAAACATCTGATGACAAGACGTTACCAACGTGGGTCGTCATACCAAGTTCTTTGGCAATATGGTAGGCCTTATCTAGCAAATCAAAACTAGCGATTTGTGGAAAATCGTACTGTGGCCAGTCATTACGAACGATGTTTGAGTTAGTTGCAGCTGCCTGCGCCAAAACCAATTCACGAACATGGACAGCTTCATTCAAAGAACCCGCAGTTCCCACACGGATTAATTTTTTCACACCGTAGTCAACAATCAACTCACGCGCATAAATCGAAATGGATGGCATTCCCATCCCAGTTCCCATAACAGATACACGGTGACCCTTGTAAGTACCAGTGTAACCAAACATGTTACGCACTTCGTTAAAACAAACAGCATCTTCAAGGAAATTCTCCGCAATAAACTTAGCACGAAGAGGATCTCCAGGAAGAAGAATTTTATCAGCAATTTCACCCTGCTGAGCAGCAATATGGATAGACATAATTTATGATACAAAGAGCGAGAAGAAAACGACTGAAAATTAGGAATCTGACGAGAAATCCTGATTTCTCAGGCAGATTATCTATTTTCCCAGTTTTCCGCTCGAGTTCAAATCAGAACACACGCTCTGCCTTTCTTATTTTTGATATTTTGTAAAAACTAGCACAAATTAAAATATCTAGTTTTTCTGTAATTCTAATTTGTAAGCGAATCTAAAAAATTATGCAATTTTGCATTCATTTCAGAATAATCGTTACCACGCAATTCTTCAGGTGATTGAACAAAAGATAATGTTTGATGTTGTTCTATCAATCGTTCTTCACTATCCGCAGCAACCAATAAATCAATCGCTTCTAAATCAAACTCTAAATGCACTTGAAAAGCATAATGTTTAGGGCTAAAGCGAACAATCTGTCGCGGACAACCTTGACTGGTAGCAAGGATTACCGCTTCGTCTGTCAATCCCGGCATATCACCATGCCAGTGACCAACTAAAAGCTCGCTACCAAAATGTTTGAGATGTTTATCTGCTAGTCCTTGACTAGTCATCCTAATAGGGAATACACCTATTTCTCTTTCAGGACTGTGCTCATATTGCCCCCCATAAGCAACAGAAAGTAGTTGCGCCCCTAAGCATACACCTACAATATACTTATCTTCTTCTATTGCTTGTCGAATGAGTCTAATTTCTTCTTTTGGATGATAATAAGGGAAATGTTCTTTATCTTCATCAGGAGATTGAGGGCCTCCCATAATGATAAGAAAATCAATATCAGAAACTGTTTGGGGTAAAGCTTCTTCCTTATAAACCTTTGTTATTCCAATGTCATGACCTCTTGATTGAGCCCAAGTTAGATAAGCACCTGGAATTTCAAAACTCTCATGTAGTATAAAATGCACTTTCATTTCTATAGTTTACCTTTCTAAGTGTTTAGAAAAGTTTTCCACTCGTGTTCAAATCAGAACCCCTTACTCTACCTTTCTATGATAAGTATTAATTACAATTCAGCAAGAATCGCTTTCAGCAAACCTTTGAAGTCACCTTTGACACGTTCAGTTACTTCTACAACTTCTTCGTGGTTGAGTTCTTCTTGGAAACCAGCCGCAAAGTTAGTAATACATGAAATTCCTAGAACTTTCAAGCCCGAGTGGGCTGCAACGATCACTTCAGGAACAGTAGACATACCAACTGCATCTGCTCCCAATGTCTTATAGGCACGAATTTCTGCTGGTGTTTCATAAGTCGGACCGGTTACACCGATATAGACACCTTCATCAAGCTTGATACCAAGTTTTTTAGCCACTTCATGGGCAGTAGCACGGTATTCTGGTGTGTATGCTTTAGACATATCAGGGAAACGTGGACCAAAATCATCCAAGTTTTCACCCATCAATGGGTTCTGCCCCGTCATATTGATATGGTCTGAGATAGCCATCAAGGTACCAGGACCAAATCCAATCCCTCCAGCTGCATTGGTTACAATGACACCTTCACATCCGAGAACTTTCATCACACGAACTGGGAAAGTCACAACTTCCAGAGGATTGCCCTCGTAGAAATGGAAACGACCTTGAAGAGCCAAGACCTTGCGTCCTGCAAGTTCACCATATACCAATTTACCAGCGTGACCGACTACTGTCGAACGGCCCCAGTTTGGAATCTCAGCATAGTCTACTACAACTGGATTTTCGATTTCTTCTGCCAATTCTCCAAGTCCTGACCCAAGGATTAGACCGAACTCAGGCGTTTGAATTCCCTTTTCCTTCAGGAAAGCAGCTGTTTCATTGATTTTATCTAAAAATGTCATTGTGTGTCTCCTTTATTAGTTTTTAGCATTTGACCGATTTTGTCAAAGGTTTTGGCATTGCGAATGGTAATATTGCGATAGAAAGGCATCTTGAGCAAGTACTTGTGATAGGCAGTCTTAGAGTAGGATTCTTCAGAGAATTTCCCCCAGAAAATCCCAAGTTTACCAAAATGAAGAACTTCATCTTCCAGTTTCAAACTGCCTACTTTCTCTATGACTTGGTCCACATCTAAACCCTCCGTGTAGAAGAGGACATCTTTTCGTGCCAAGTCTTCGTTCCACCAAGCTGGTAGATTCTCCACTTCTGCTTCATAGTCTTCTTGACTCAGTAAAGAAAAGCTCTGAATAAATGGATAATAGACTTCAAAGAAAGCCTCTAACTTTTCAATCAATTGGGATTTTGAGTCTGTCGAAGTAAAGAAGATATTGCCACTGTTGATGTAGGTTCTAACCTTTTCCAGCCCTAGCTCTGTCAATTCTTGACGAAGCTCCGCCATGACGACCTTATTCTTGCCACCAACATTGATACCTCTCACCAGCAAAGCATAGCGCGTCATCTTATACCAATTTATCTAAGAAACTTTCCCCAATCATGGCAGTTTCCACACCAAAGTTATCGGCAACAGTCGCTGAGATATCTGCAAAATGTCCGACTGGAATAACACCATTTCCTTTAAAGTCAGGGCTGTAGGCCAACAATGGAATATATTCACGAGTGTGGTCTGTTCCTGCGTAAGTTGGGTCATTTCCATGGTCCGCAGTAATCAAGAGAAGGTCATCCTCTCTCATGGCTGCGATAATTTCAGGTAAGCGTTCATCAAACTCATGCAAGCAATCACGGTAACCGTGAGCATTACGACGGTGGCCGTAAAGGGCATCAAAGTCAACCAAGTTTGTGAAGGAGAATCCTTTTTCAAACTCAGCAAGTCCCATAGTCTTCAATAGTGTATCAATTCCGTGGCTGTTGGACTTGTTGTGTCCCATGTCATGGTTGATACCAGCACCGTTAAAGATATCGTTGATTTTACCAACAGCGTAAGTATCGATACCAGCATCATTCAATTTATCCAAAACAGTTGGTGCAAATGGAGAAACGGCCAAGTCACGACGGTTAGCTGTACGAGTGAAGTTGCCTGGTTCACCCACATAAGGGCGAGCAATGATACGACCTAGAAGGGCAGGACGCTCAAGGGTAATTGAACGAGCGTATTCACAGATACGGTATAATTCATCCAAAGGAATAATATCTTCGTGGGCAGCAATCTGCAAAACAGGGTCAGCTGAGGTATAGATAATCAACTCTCCAGTTTCCATCTGACGAGGTCCGAAATCATCGATAACAGCTGTACCTGAGTAAGGTTTGTTGGCCTCACGAATGACCTTGCGCCCTGAAAATTCTTCGATTTTTGTCAGAATTTCCTCTGGGAATCCGTTCCAGAAAGTATCGAAGGGCTCAGTAATGTTGAGTCCCATGATTTCCCAGTGTCCAGTCATAGTATCCTTACCAAGGGATACTTCTTCCAATTTTGTTGCATATCCTGTTGGATTGCTTTCAGCTGGAACAGTCTTCAGAGGAGTTTCGCGAGGAATATTTCCTAGACCGATTTTAGCCATGTTTGGCACATTCAAACCAACTGTTTTTGAAATGTGTCCCAGTGTGTCCGAAGCTCCGTCTGGAACCCCTGCATTGACAAAGTTATTGGCATCTGGTGCAGCACCGATTCCCACAGAATCCAGTACCACCAAGTGAATACGATTAAATTTTGACATAGTGTATCTCCTTATTATGTTGATTAGTTTGCTTTTGTTGAAGTTAAAATCTGAACCCCGTCTCGTCCAGCAACGATTATCTTATCCACCATTTGATTAAATAAGCCGTGCTCCACGACACCAACGATATGGTCCAATTCTTGACCAAAGGCAATTGGATCCTCGATGACATCCAAGGCCAAGTCAATGATAAAATTCTGCATATCCGTCACAAAACGTTGGCCATCTTTTTCACGGAAACTTGGTTTGTAGCCAGCTCGTTCAAAACGACGAAAGACCTGTTCTGCGCCATACTGAACCACTTCTACAGGCAATTTAAAAGCACCTAGTTTCTCGACCAGCTTGCTTTCATCCACTACCCAAATATATTCTTTTGAGGGCGTTGCAACAACCTTCTCCATCAGGAGGGCACCACCACCACCTTTGATTCCATTAAACCGACTATCCACTTCATCCGCCCCGTCGACTGTCACATCGACAAAGTCTACTTGGTCAATAGACTTGAGTGGGATATTAAGCCCTTCAGCCTGTTTACTAGTCACACTAGAAGTCGTTACAGCTGTAATCTGCAATCCTTCTTCCTTGATCCGACGACCGATTTCTTCTACGAAATAATAGGCAGTAGACCCCGTTCCAAGTCCGACTACCATGCCATCCTTGACAAACTCAGCAGCCTTGATACCTGCCATTTTCTTCAATTTTTCCACTCAAACACCTCCNTTAAAGAGCTACTTTCATTATAACATGTATCCTTTTTTATTTCATGGATACACTAGAAAAACCCGAACATTTTTATTTTTATGTCCACCTTGTTTTGGTAGTTAGAATCTTAGATATGAGAACTTGTAGATAAAACAGGTCCTAGCCAAAAGCAGCAACAGTTGATTTTTTATCATAAAGATGATTAAATAGTTAAGTACAGAAAAGGAGAAATAAGATGAACCCATTAGATTTGTTTAACCAAGTAAAAGAATTAATCGAAACAAAAGATTTCGAAGCTGCAAAAACATTTGTTGCAGAAAATCAAGACCAACTTGGAGAATACTTCTCTCAAGCTCAGCAGTTGATTTCTGGTTCTGAAGGTCTAGATGGCCTCGTTGGAAAGATTAAAGGATTTTTCTAAAAGATATAAAGGCGCCTGAAACGATCAGGTGCCTTTTTGAGATATCTTTTTCATTATTTTGGGAAGATGACTGCTGATTTCCGTCGGCAAGACCACATAATTTTCTTGAGCTAGTTCTTGGGCTATGGCTGAATGAAGATAGGTTGCTACTGCCACACGTTCGTAGAGACTGGTCTGTCGAAATTGGCCTGCAAATCCTGCAATCATTCCAGCAAGAGTATCTCCCATTCCCCCAGTCGCCTGATAGGGACCGCCAACCTGTAACTGGTAATAATCAGATTGGCCAGCTTGCCAAATACGAGTAGCTGGACCTTTTTCTACCAAAATTGTTCCTTGAGGGAAAGAAGTCAGGGCACTAGCTGTTGTATCTTCGTTTTGCTTTTTAATCGTAATTCCAGACAGCTTTTCCCATTCTTTTTGGTGGGGAGTTAGGATAAGCTGGTTAGATGGAAACGACAAACTTGTCCTAGCAAGGATGGTTAAGGCCCCTCCGTCTACAATTAAAATCTGATTCTTTTTTAAGCTAGCAAAAATCTGTTTGACTAGATTTTCTCCAAAAGCATCGTCTCGTAAACCAGGTCCCACTAAGACCACTTCTGCCTTCTCCAACTGCTCTTTTAACAATTGCTGGTCTTGAAGAGAAAAGGCCATAGATTCTGGTAAATGACTATGCAAAGCTGAGATATTTTCCCTATCTGTTCCAACAGTCACCAATCCTGCACCGCTTTTAACAGCCGCCAAAGCAGCCATGATGATAGCACCACCATAAGGATAAGTCCCACCCAGCAACAGCAAACGACCATAGTCTCCTTTATGACTGGTACGAGAACGTTCAATAATGACTTTTTCTAATAATGCTTGCTCAATCACTCTCATCGTTTTTCCTCAACTATCCTTTATCTGATTGTTTTAAAACAACTTGATAGACTTTCTTAGTCCACTCTTCTAAGTCTTCTCCAGCATAGTCAAGATAATACACCCTATCTTGTATTTTGGTTGGAATAATATTTTCAAATTGGCTCTTATTATGAGTTGGAATAATGCAAATATACAACTCACTTAATAAATTAAGCATGTCCTTAATTTTTACAGCATGGTAACCATCAAAAATATAACCAGGAACTTTAATCAAATCTGTATAGATAAAATGAAAACTTACTCCAGGAATAAACTTGTCTTGTAATTCTTTCTCTGAAGGAGCTCGACCTAATAAACGCTCCATCGCCAATCGATAACCAGAACTTGTATTTGACCACCCTAACATGACATAGTCAAAATAATCTATCGGATCAGATGCAGCATTTCGACTATCCAAAACCAACTCCTCAGCATCTCGCCCAAAGGCTTTCACAGCAGATAAAAGACGACCAGTTTTAAAAATAGAAATCGCTGCATCTATAGTCGTAGTATGACTACAGTAGTCTGAAGTCACTAACCTCTTATGTAGGTCATAAGTCGAGGCTACTCTTTTATCTGTAGGAGTAAATGGTGGCAGAAAGGGATGCTGACAGATGTAATCTAAAATTTCTTTTTTTAAACAAGAATCAGCACACTCAATACTTGTTTGACGTTTATGAAGTTTTTCGTAAGCTATAAATTTAGCAATTTTTTCTAATTCCCACTCTTGAATATTTGGATAATCAATTAGTGCTAAGTAGTATATTCCATCCCATTGTAAACTATATTCCCCATTATAAATTTTTAAAATCATCTAATCACCTCACTCCATTATACAACAAAAAGGAGGCGCATACCTCCTTTTATAAATTTATTTCTAAAATTTNATATTCATTTCTGCCATTTTAGATATAGCTATAGAAAATACACTTTCCTCGGAAAATTTTTCTCTTATTTTCTATCCAATGTCCGGAGTGCTGCTTGATAAGTTTGCTCCATCAGCATAGTAATGGTCATAGGACCTACACCTCCAGGAACTGGCGTAATATGGCTAGCAAGTGGGGCAACTGCCTCATAATCCACATCCCCACAGAGCTTACCATTTTCATCGCGGTTCATCCCGACATCGATGACAACTGCACCTGGTTTTACAAAGTCAGCAGTCACAAACTTAGCACGACCGATTGCAACAACCAGAATATCTGCTTTAGCAGCCACCTTGGCAAGATTATGAGTCCGTGAGTGGGTCAAAGTCACTGTAGCATTCTTTGCCAAAAGAAGCTGGGCCATAGGTTTTCCAACGATATTGGAACGACCGATGACGACCGCATTTTTACCTTCTAAGTCAATCCCGTATTCATGGAACATTTCCATAATCCCTGCAGGTGTAGAAGGAATCATGACTGGATGACCAGACCAGAGACGCCCCATGTTTAAGGGATGGAAACCATCCACATCCTTTTCTGGGTCAATGGCCAACAAAACTGCCTCTTCATCAATATGTTTTGGTAATGGTAACTGGACCAAAATTCCATGCCAAGCTGGATCTTGATTGTATTTGGCAATCAAGTCTAACAATTCCTCTTGAGTAATGGTATCTGGAACTCGCACAACTTCACTACGGAAACCAGCCGCAAGGGCTGATCTCTCCTTGTTACGAACGTAGACTTGGCTGGCAGGATTGTCCCCAACCAAAATCACTACCAAACCAGGTAATAGCCCCGTTTCTTCCTTTAATCTTTCAGTCTTTTCAGCCAGCTGTCCTTGTAACTTAGCTGCTAGAGCCTTCCCATCAATAATCTGTGTCATATCACTTCTCTTTTCTTTCAAATATCTTCCATTATACCAAAAACTGTTGGTCCCCTCTAACACTTCTTTCCTAGGCTATCTTATAGTTTCAAACTATAAGAAAAAGCTCGGTTCGAGCTTTTCATTAATCTATATTTTATATGTAAAGTTAGTTACAAATAGCTAAACAAAGCTAACTTATAAAACCTTACTCAAGAAGTCCTTAGTCCGTTGTTCTTGGGTTTGTTCAAAAATCTGTTCAGGTGTTCCGTCTTCAACAACCACACCGTCTGCCATAAAGATGACACGGTCTGCCACCTCACGAGCAAATCCCATCTCATGTGTTACGATAACCATAGTCATTCCTGACTTGGCTAGATCTTGCATAACACCCAGAACCTCACCAACCATTTCAGGGTCCAAGGCTGAAGTTGGCTCGTCAAAGAGCAAGACATCAGGTTCCATAGCCAAACCACGCGCAATGGCAATCCGTTGTTGCTGTCCACCTGACAAACTCTGTGGATAAGCAGTTGCCTTATCTGGTAAACCAACTTTTTCCAAAAGTTCCTGAGCTCTCTTCTCTGCAACTTCCTTACTTTCACCTTTGGTCTTGATAGGAGACAAGGTGATATTTTCCATCACAGTCATATTAGGAAAGAGATTGAATTGTTGGAAAACCATGCCCATCTTCTCACGCATGGCAAAAAGATCATTCTTCTTATCCGTAATATCGACTCCCTCAAAGATAACCTTCCCCTTGGTCGCTTCTTCCAACAAATTCATAGAACGAAGCAAGGTAGATTTCCCGCTTCCTGAAGGACCGATAATAACAACAACTTCTCCTCTTTTAATCTCGAGGTTGATGCCCTTCAATACTTCATTCTTTCCAAAGGATTTATGTAAATTTTCAATTTTTATCAAGGTTTCTGTCATTATTTTTTATCTCCTTGTCCCATACGTTTTTCAAAAGCTTTCAAAGCTACTGTCAAAATAGAGGTCATAATCAAGTAGTAAAAGGCTGCAAACAAAAGTGGTGTTAAAGGTAGATAGGTTGTTGTGGAAACTGTTGTAGCTCCATTCCACAACTCCATAACACCAATAGCTGATAAGAGGGAACTATCCTTGATAATAGTGATAAATTCGTTCCCCAATGCTGGTAAGATATTTTTGATTGCTTGTGGCAAAATCACATAGCGCATCGCATTTTTAGGACGAATCCCTAAAGAATAAGCCGCTTCTAACTGCCCCTTAGGAACCGCATTAATCCCAGCACGAACAGTCTCAGAAACATAAGCACCACTGTTCATAGAGATAATCAAAATCCCTGGAATCAGACGGGAAAGGTCAACACCTAAAATTCCAACCTGAATAGTCGGAGCATTGATGTGCATAAGGGCAAAGGCAATCATAATCTGAACCATCATCGGTGTCCCACGGAAAATCCAAACGTACAAGTTGGCGAGCCAAACAAACGGTTTAAACTTTGAACGTTGCCCAAAAGCCAAGACAACACCCAAAATAGTTCCCAAAAAGACAACACAGATAGAAATGAGAACCGTCACGACAGCCCCGTAGTTAAAATAAGGTAAATACTTTGGTAAAAAAGAAAAATTCATAGTCACACTGCTTTCTAAAATAGAATACTGTATGATTATAACATGAATTGAATTAAAATTCAAATTTTTTGTCTAATTTATTCAAAAAATCTTTCAGCTGGTAGAATTAGCGAGAAATCTTAGTTTTTTCTAGGCAAGTTGGCCTCCTTTATGGTAAAATAGTAACGATAAGAAATGAAGGAGAATCAAAATGGAATCACATTTGGTTAGAATCATCAACCGCCTTGAAGCAATGGCAAAAGACGGCGGAAATTTAAAACGTAATTTTGAACGCGAAGGAGTTGTTGTTGCAGAAGTTGCATACAGCCACGACGAAGAAAACGGCTCAATCTTTACCCTGCGTGATGTCGAAGCTCGCGAAACTTATACGTTTGACAGCATTGACTTGATTGCAATGGAGATTTACGAACTCCTTTACTAATACAAAACAAGCTGGGATTACACCCTGCATGTCTAACCAAAATCCTTTTTGTCTCGCAAATAGGATTTTTTTATTCCCTAAAATCTCAAAAATTTTCATTGTAACAACTTCTCAAAGCTGCAATCTTTTTACTTGCTTTACACCCCAATCCTGTTATAATGAGAGTATAGAAATTTGACTATTATTGACCTTTGGACAGGCCAAGCTAAAGAAAGAAATGAGGTAGATGTATGCTTTGTCAAAACTGTAAAATCAATGACTCAACAATTCATCTTTATACCAATCTCAATGGAAAGCAAAAACAAATTGACCTCTGTCAAAACTGCTATAAGATTATAAAGACAGATCCTAACAATAGCCTCTTTAAAGGTATTACGGATCTGAACAATCGTGACTTTGATCCCTTTGGTGACTTCTTCAATGACCTAAACAATTTTAGACCTTCTAGCAATACTCCTCCGACTCCTCCAACCCAATCAGGTGGAGGTTACGGTGGAAACGGCGGTTATGGTTCCCAAAATCGTGGACCTGCTCAAACTCCTCCACCAAGCCAAGAAAAAGGCCTACTGAAAGAATTTGGTATCAACGTAACTGAAATTGCCCGTCGTGGAGATATTGACCCCGTTATTGGGCGCGACGATGAGATTATCCGTGTCATCGAAATTCTCAATCGCAGAACTAAGAATAATCCTGTTCTTATCGGTGAACCAGGTGTCGGAAAAACTGCCGTTGTCGAAGGTCTAGCTCAGAAAATCGTTGATGGCGATGTTCCCCATAAACTACAAGGCAAACAAGTCATCCGTCTGGATGTGGTTAGCCTAGTTCAAGGAACGGGCATCCGTGGACAATTTGAAGAACGCATGCAAAAACTCATGGAAGAAATTCGCAAACGTGAGGACATCATTCTCTTTATCGATGAAATCCATGAAATAGTCGGTGCGGGTTCTGCTGGCGATGGCAATATGGATGCAGGAAATATCCTCAAGCCAGCCCTTGCTCGTGGTGAACTGCAACTGGTCGGTGCCACTACCCTCAATGAATATCGTATCATTGAAAAAGATGCTGCCCTAGAGCGTCGTATGCAGCCTGTCAAAGTCGATGAACCAACCGTGGAAGAAACAATCACTATCCTCAATGGGATTCAAAAGAAATACGAAGACTACCACCACGTTCAGTATACCGATGCTGCAATTGAAGCAGCTGCAACTCTTTCCAATCGCTACATCCAAGATCGCTTCTTGCCTGACAAGGCCATCGACCTCCTAGATGAAGCTGGTTCTAAGATGAACTTGACCTTGAATTTTGTGGATCCTAAAGTAATTGATCAACGCTTGATTGAGGCTGAAAATCTTAAATCTCAAGCTACACGAGAGGAAGATTTTGAGAAGGCGGCTTATTTCCGCGACCAGATTGCCAAGTATAAGGAAATGCAAAAGAAAAAGGTCACAGACCAAGATACTCCTATCATCAGTGAGAAAACCATTGAGCACATTATCGAGCAGAAAACCAATATCCCTGTTGGCGATTTGAAAGAGAAAGAACAATCTCAACTCATCCATCTAGCCGAAGATCTCAAGTCTCATGTTATTGGACAAGATGATGCTGTCGATAAGATTGCCAAGGCTATTCGCCGGAATCGTGTCGGTCTCGGTACCCCTAACCGCCCAATCGGAAGCTTCCTCTTTGTCGGACCAACTGGGGTCGGTAAGACAGAACTTTCCAAACAATTAGCTATCGAACTCTTTGGTTCTGCTGATAGCATGATTCGCTTTGACATGAGCGAATACATGGAAAAACACAGCGTAGCTAAGTTGGTCGGTGCCCCTCCAGGTTATGTTGGCTACGATGAGGCTGGGCAATTAACTGAAAAAGTCCGCCGCAATCCCTACTCTCTTATTCTCTTGGATGAAGTAGAGAAAGCCCATCCAGATGTCATGCATATGTTCCTTCAAGTATTGGACGATGGTCGTTTAACAGATGGACAAGGACGTACCGTTAGCTTCAAGGACGCTATCATCATCATGACTTCAAATGCAGGTACAGGTAAGGCAGAAGCCAGCGTTGGATTTGGAGCTGCTAGAGAAGGACGTACCAACTCTGTTCTCGGTGAACTCGGTAACTTCTTTAGCCCAGAGTTTATGAACCGTTTTGATGGTATTATCGAATTTAAGGCTCTCAGCAAGGACAACCTCCTTCAGATTGTCGAGCTTATGCTTGCAGACGTTAACAAGCGCCTTTCTAGCAACAACATTCATTTAGATGTAACTGAAAAGGTAAAGGAAAAATTAGTTGACCTCGGCTATGATCCAAAAATGGGGGCGCGCCCACTTCGTCGTACTATTCAAGACTATATTGAAGACGCAATCACTGATTACTACCTTGAAAATCCAAGCGAAAAAGATCTCAAAGCAGTGATGACCAGCAAGGGTAACATTCAAATCAAATCTGCCAAAAAAGCTGAAGTAAAGACTTCTGAAAAAGAAGTATAAATCCTATAGAAAAGGAGTAGAAAATGAAATTTTTCTGCTTCTTTTTTACTAAAATAACTGTAATTTCTTGACAGCTTGCCCTTTGTCCATTATGATAATAATAACGATACTAGATAATGAGGAAAATGCAATGGCAAACCCAACTTTCGGAGAAAAGAAAGCAAATACAGACTATGTGTCACGCTATGGCGTATATGCAGTTATCCCTGATGCTGAACAAAAACAAATTGTTCTTGTTCAAGCACCTAATGGCGCTTGGTTCTTACCTGGTGGTGAAATTGAAGCAGGTGAAAATCATCAAGAAGCCCTAAAACGTGAATTGATTGAAGAGCTTGGCTTCACAGCTGAAATTGGTGCCTATTACGGACAAGCTGACGAATATTTCTACTCTCGTCATCGTGACACCTACTACTACAATCCTGCCTACCTCTATGAAGCGACTTCTTTTAAAGAAGTGCAAAAGCCACTAGAAGACTTTAATCATATCGCCTGGTTCCCTATTGACGAGGCTATTGAAAATCTCAAACGTGGTAGCCATAAATGGGCAATCCAATCTTGGAAAAAACAGCATAAGATTGACTAAATCAAGCTACTTTATTCAAAAAGTGCTATAATAGAATTAGAAAATCGGAGGAAATGTTATGAAGCTTATCAATACGACAAACTCACACTCGCAACTTGTAAAAAGCCAGCTAGAAAGTACAGATGCAACCCTTGTTGAGGTTTATTCTGCAGGTAATACAGATGTTATTTTTACCCAAGCTCCGCTTCACTATGAAATCCTCATCTCAAACAAACACCGCGCTATCCGCGAACCTGAAATCGAAGCTATTCAAGAATTTTTCTTGAAACGTAAAATTGATAAGGACTCTATTGATGAGGCCAATATCAAAACCCTCTATTCAGAAAAATTAATTGGAATTTCAATTCCGACCAAATAAAATCTTGGAGAGATTAGAAAGTACTTTGAACCTTATGGAACAAAATTAGGTTTATTTAGCTTTTTAAATCATCTCCAATTTTTTATCTTGAAATCTTATCATACAAGATTTTATAGATAATTAAGGAGACAAACATGGGAGACATCATATATAGAGAGGCAAGAATTGAAGAAAGCGAAAAAATTGGAAAATTATTAGCCAATTCTTTTCTTGACTATCCCTTTTTAACAATTTTAAAAGACGATTTGAAGAAACCTGACTCCTATCCTGCTTTTGTAGAAACATTGCAAATTCTGCTTACTAGAGTCTATATTAAGAAGGGAAACTGTTTAATTGCAGAACAGGATGGAGAATTACTTGCAGTTGCCCTTTTGCAACAAAAGGATTTCTGTATACTATCCTATCTACGAAATGGTGGAACAAACATTTTTCGCTACATTCGACCACAAAATCTCCTTAAATACTTTGACTTTGTAAAACGTTCCAAAAAGCATTTAGAAGAATCTGGAGAGTTTGATTGGTATTTGATGGCCTTAGCTGTCAATGTATCAAATAAAGGGCTAGGAATAGGCAGTACATTTTTGAAACAAGGAATTGAACCCTATGTCAAATCAAAAGGCTGTAAGCACTTGGGCCTCATAACTAGTACAGCTAGAAATACCTCATTCTACGAAAAAAACGATTATGTCCTACTTGACTTTATGGAGCTAGAATACGGTTCAATATCAATTGGTAACTGGGCATTTTTAAAAACAATAAATAAATAAAAAAAATTTGGTGCTGCTTATCACAGAACCAAATCTTTTTTATTATGTTAGAAACGAATCGTCTCACGTGTTTTTTCGTATGAAGTGATAAAACGGTTGGTTACACCTGGTTCTGCAACTTCCAAAGCTTGCGAAATCTTATCAAATGAAGCATGATAATCAAATTCTTTTTCAAAAATTTCTAATGATTCATTAAAAGCTTCTTGAATGCGCTCATCAAATGAGCGGTAACGGTTCGAATACTGTAGCAACTGTTCTGTCAACGTTGCATATTGAACAATATTATATGTTTCTTCTTCAAGTGCTTCCATATCATTTGTTGCAATTTCAAGCATCCGGTTCACAGCTTCGATATTGACCCGAGCTTCTTCTAGTTCAGCCATCAACTCTTCAGTATGGTTACTTGCTGTAAAGAACAACTGTAAGAAATTCTGAGGAATTCCTGGAAGATTGCGTTTTTCCATATATCTCTTAATTGTGTGAAGACGATTAACATAAACATTTGCCTTCTGGCGAGCATTGATATCATCTTTTTCAATCTGAGCAAAGCGTTGACTAACCGCAACTTGTTCATCTTCAATTTCCTTCAAAGTCGCTTGTAAGTTTTCCAAACGATCTTCAAGGAATGAATAAGGTTCAGAATGTTCCTCTTGTTCAGAAGTTAATTCCAATACAGATTCTTCCAAAGACTCTAACTCAGCTTGTAATCTATGAACATGACTAACATCCGTTTCAGAAAGTAGGTAATTGTTACTCAATCGTTGAATATCTTCCACTAAAACAGCATTACTATCTTTCATGTGTTTCAAATATGTAGGAAGGGTTGCAACTAAGCCTTCTACTACTTTTTGAGCAGCGATTTCTCGTGTAAAGATATCATAGAGTGCATTGATTTCTTCTTGAACTTGAGTATTTTCATACTCTGCATTATCCAACTCTAATTGTGCAATATTTTCGTGGTTTTTCTTCAAAGCTTCATAAAGCAATTGGAAGCGAGATTCAATATCCGTTTCAGCAAAATGATAGTTAGAATCTAAAAGCTTACGGTAACCATCCTCCAAATCTTCCAATTGATCAGGTAGCTCTTTAGATAATGTTTTTACAATCGCTGGCAAGCGGTCAACAATGTGACTCAAAGCCAAGATATGATTTTCAGCATTATCCAAAATCACAGCAGCTTCTACTGGGTCACCTGAAGTGTTCAAAGTAACAAACTGAGAAAACTCTGATTGGATATTTTCCAATTGTTTTTCGATTTCAGATAAACCTTGGCCATATTCTTCAGAATGATCAGCCACTCGGTGTTGCAACTCTTCAAACAAGTCCAAGGTATGAAGAACACGACCGCTGTTTTTAGATTCTTGTTTCTCCAAATCTGCCAAGGCATTGCGAATTGCCGCAATATCTTCTTCAATCAAGGTAATTTGGCTCTCGATTTGGTCAATTTGATGACTAGCCTTAAAAAAACGGAATGAATTGTTATAACCTTCTGCCTCGAAAAGATTATTTTCGATATCGGCAAAAGAGTTAAGAGATAGGTCAACCCATTTTTGGTTCCATTCACGGAAAGTCACTTGACTTTGTCCAATCAAGTGCATATTTTTTACAGCTTCAACTTCATCATTAACTGGAAGATTGTACAGCTCTTCTTTTTTCTCTTCTAAAATTGCTAATTTACTTTCATTGCGTTTCCGTACATAAATTGCTATAGCATATGAAATCAGCAATATAATTGCAATTGCAATTATAAGATATACTACTAGACTACCAGACATATTAAACTCCTTTTTAACTTGAAACAATCGTAATGATTATATCATATTTTTTAGACCAAGGGAACTACTTCTCCCGATTTTTTAGACATCAAGTGTACTATAGACGGCATTTTCTTCGATAAATTCACGACGAGGCTCTACTCGATCCCCCATCAACATATCAAAGATTTTATCTGCCTCAGCTGCGTCATCCACAGAAACTCTAGCCATCAAGCGATGCTCGGGATCCATTGTTGTTTCCCATAACTGATGATCGTCCATTTCACCCAGACCTTTATACCTCTGAATAGTTGGTTTGGCGCGACCTTCACTGTGGCGGGCTAAGGCTTCTTGGAGTTTAATTTCTTGGTCTGCTCCTGGCTGGATATATTCTTTAATCTCGCTTCCAACCTTGACACCATAGATTGGAGGTTGGGCGATATAAACATAACCAGCTTCTAGAATTGGTTTCATATAACGATAAATCAAGGTTAAAAGAAGGGTACGAATATGAGCACCATCGACATCGGCATCGGTCATCAAAACGAGTTTTTGGTAACGGGCTTTTGAAACATCAAATTCTGCACCAAATCCTGTTCCCATCGCTGTGAAAAGACTACGAATTTCTTCGTTAGCTAGAATCTTATCCATACTTGCCTTTTCAACGTTCAAAATCTTACCGCGGATTGGAAGAATTGCCTGAAATTCACGGTTACGACCAGATTTGGCTGATCCACCAGCTGAGTCTCCTTCGACGATGAAGAGTTCTGTTTCAGCAGGATTGTTAGAAGAACAGTCTGCTAGTTTCCCTGGAAGGTTGGAAATTTCCAAACCAGATTTTTTACGAGTGACTTCACGCGCACGCTTGGCAGCCACACGAGCCTTAGCAGCTAAAATCCCTTTTTCCACGATACGTTTGGCAATCTGTGGATTTTCCATGAGGAAATCGGAGAAGGCATCACTGAAGAGGCGATTGGTAATCTTGACCACTTCGCTATTCCCCAGTTTGGTCTTGGTTTGTCCTTCAAACTGTGGATTTGGGTGTTTAACTGAGATAACAGCAGTTAATCCTTCACGAACATCTTCCCCTGTCAGGTTGTCTTCATTGTCTTTCAGTAACTTATTTTTACGAGCATAATCGTTGATAACACGTGTCAAGGCTGTACGGAAACCTTGCTCATGCGTTCCACCTTCATGGGTATGAATATTATTGGCGAAACTCATGACATTTTCATGGTAACCCGTTGTGTACTGCATAGCTACTTCGACTGTGATATCATCCATTTCACCATCTGTGTAAATTGGTGTATCAAAGATAACATCCTTGTTCTCGTTGATATATTCAACGTAGCTAGCAATCCCACCTTCATAGTGGTAATGCTTAGTTTGTTCTAGCCCCTCACGCTTATCTGTGATGGAGATTTGAAGACCACGATTTAGAAAGGCCAACTCTTGAATCCGTTTATTTAATTTATCAAAATCAAAGGTTGTTGTTTCCGTAAAGATTTCTGGGTCCGGTGTGAAGTGAACTGTTGTTCCCGTTTTATCCGTATCTCCAACCACCTCAAGGTCTGCAACAACATGACCACGACGGTATTCTTGGTAATGAATTTTACCATTTTTGTGGACATGAACGTCTAATTGAGTTGAAAGGGCATTAACTACTGAGGACCCCACTCCGTGAAGACCACCTGAGACCTTATATCCGCCACCGCCAAACTTTCCTCCAGCGTGAAGAACAGTAAAGACAGTCTCAACGGCAGGTCGACCTGTTTTTTCCTGAATATCGACGGGGATCCCACGTCCATCATCAACAACTGTAATCGAATCATCTGGCTCAATAAAGACTTGAATATGGCTAGCAAATCCTGCCAAGGCCTCATCAATTGAGTTATCAACAATTTCCCAGACTAGATGGTGAAGACCTTCTTTTGAGGTTGACCCGATATACATCCCTGGACGCATACGAACAGCCTCTAAGCCCTCTAAAACTTGAATTTGACTGGCATCATAATCTTGTGCCTGCAGATTTTTGATTTCTTCTGTCATCTTTTTCCTTTTTCTTACATGTCTAATACTTGTCTTAAATTCACGATACTGGTAAACAAGTGGGTAGCTAGTCCTGCAGCTTGCCCTGCTTCAATATCAATAGGACGATCACCAATTACAATACCAGAGCTAATCTGATACTTTTCTCTTAAATAAAGCATGGACTCAGGATTTGGTTTTCTCTGAAAGCCTGAGTTAGAAGTCACCACTTCTGTAAAATAAGCTGCTATAGAGGTTTTTTCTAAAATTTCCAAGACCTGATCATTACGATGAGATACCAAAAAATGACGGCCACCTTGATTCGAGATATCTTTCAATAAATCAGAAACTCCATCAAATAAAATCGGGTGTTCAAGCTCTCTGGCTTCATTTTCCTTATACTTTTCTAAAAAATTCTCTAAGTTGGGAGCGAATGTCTCAATCGCAAAATCAGTAGAAACCTTTAAAGCCTGATAGACACTGTCATGGCCTTGTGTGATGCCATACAATGCCAATGTTTCAACAAAGGCAGCTGTTGAAGTTTCGTAATTATCCAGTAAAGTTCCACCTAAATCCCAGATGTAATCGTGATATTTCATACCCTTCATTATAGCATTTTTTTATGAAAAAAGCGATGATTTCCCTGAGTTTTCCACATAAAAAAAACGAGAGTTTGACTCCCGTTTTACTGATTTTTACCAAAGACATCTCGATAGAGCATTCCTGTTCGTAAAATCTCTGCGTCTCCTCCTAGTTGCTCCACTAACTCGTAGGCAAAGGCAAGGGCTGTTGATGGACCTCGACTGGTTATCAAATGACCATCTACCACTACTGTTTCCTTTACATATTGACCATCAAAGATTTGCTCTTGAACGCCATCATAGCAAGTGTACTGCTTGTTTTTCAATAGCCCTGCTTGATTGAGGGCAATTGGCGCAGCACAAATGGCTGCTAGTTTTTTTCCTTCTTGCTCGAAGCTTTGCAACTCTTGAATCAAGGCCTGATTATCGCGCAAATGTGCAGAACCAGGCATGCCACCAGGAAGAACAACCATATCATAGTCTGATAAATCACCATCAAAGACACGATCTGCTCTTACTTGGATTGCATGCGAACCAGTCACTTGCTCTTCAAACCCAACCATATCACAAGTGATATTTGCCCGACGCAAAACATCCACAACTGTCAAAGCTTCAATTTCTTCAAAGCCTTGGGCTAACATGACTGCTACTTTAACCATGATTTTCTCCTTATTTGATTTGTTTTAATACAACCTTTTTCCGTTTGAATGGAACTTTTCCGCTCTTTTCTTCAGCTAAATTAGTCTGGTAACTCATAGATAAAAGCAAGCCAATACCAATCAAGTTACTGATAATAGCCGATCCACCTTGAGAAATGAAAGGTAGGGGAATCCCCGTCAAAGGAAGCAAACCTGTCACAGCACCGATATTCTCAAAGATATGGAATAGCAACATCATAATCAAACCTGTGGAAATATAGGTGTAGAACTGGTTATTTGATCTAAGAGTAATCTTCAACATACGGTAAATCAGCATGAGATAAAGGGCGATAACAAGGACAGAGCCAATAAAGCCAAAATCTTCTGCAATGACCGTAAAAATCATATCAGACTCACGAACTGGAATAAGCAGATTCGAAGCATTAAACCCTTGACCAAATAAGCCACCGCTCCCAATGGCAATTTGTCCTTGAGCCTGCTGGTAAGTAGTTGTTTGGGCAAAGTCAAATGGATTAAGCCAAGCCAAAATACGGTTGATTTGGTAGGTCGGCATTCCCAGTTGATGGAGAAAAGCCCGGCCGTCCTTGCTGATAAAAATAGCTAAGAAACCAGCAATTCCTGTTACAGCAGTCACAACAACTGGGATAATAATTTTCCAAGAAACTCCTGATAGCAAGACGATTCCTGAGAAAATGGCTACAAAAACCAAAGCCGTCCCTAAGTCACTTTGAAGTGCCAAAAGAACTAGGACTGGAATGGTAAAGAGAATCATCCAGAAAATCAATAAGAAGTCCAGCGGAACCGTGCGTCTCCATTCCTTATGTTTTTTTGTAAACTGGACAATGACACGGGCCAACATGAGAATGTAGGATATCTTCATAAACTCTGATGGTTGGAACAAGGTGATGCCATTTACTGAAATCCAGTTTTTAGCACCCGTGGATGCAACTAAGCTTGGATTATAAAAGACGATAGGTAAAACCATAAGTCCCAAGCCTAAAATATATAGAAAGGGGGTCACTTTCCAAAGAAATTCTGTATTGAAGAGCATGACTACAAAACCAATAACAAGCCCCAAGGCGATCCAGGCGACCTGCTGCCCTAAAATGGGCAAAATATTATTTGGATAATCATGACTAACGGCTATATAAATAGCCACCACGCCAATAACCAGTAGAAAAAACACTGGCAAGAGCAAACTATAATCGACTCTAGAGTCGAGAGAACGTTTCATATATACTAACCTTATACTTTCATACTATACTATACTATTTATCAAAGTCCATTTAAAAATTTATCAATAGCCTCATCAACTTCGGATCGAGAGACGGTTTTAACAGTCGCTTCTTTTGCTAGAGAAGTTACAATTTGTTTGCCATATCTCTTTCCGACAATTCTCCTATCCAAAATAAGAGTTAAGGAACGTTGGTGTTCGCGTCTCATACTTCTTCCCAAAGCCTGTTTTAAACGAATAATGGCCATTGGCAATTGATAATCATAAAAGGCATTTTTTCCTTCCTGATTCAGTTCCTGATTAATCTTTTTCGTCAAGGGCTCTTGAGGATTTTGAAAAGGAAGTCTTGGTACAACTTGAATCACAAAAGGATGACTTGAAAAATCAACTCCCTCCCAGAAACTTGCTGCACCAAGCAGGATTTGTTGTTCACGTTTTTCAAAGCGTTTCTTCAGTTGATGAACATCCCCATTTTTATACTGGGCCAGATGGCTAACTAGAAGTAAATCCGATACTGCTAGAAGCATGTCTTTAGCAGTAAAGAGAACTAAAATCGGTTGCTGGAAAGCTCGAACATCCATCAGCAAATCAGCTACCTCTTTGGCGTAGACTTCTAAGGAGGTTTCTGTTACCAAGGGAAAATCTTTGACCAAGATCACTTCTTGATCCTGTTTTCCCCGAGCCTCAATCTTGACAAATTTGGCTTCAGGATAGCCCAAAAGGTCTGCCAAAGAAACTCTCTGACTAATCTCAAGAGTGGCCGACACTCCCAAGACTTGACATGAATCAGGCACTAAGGAAGATAGAAGAATACGGCCTGATTTCGTAGAAGAAATCTGAATTTTCTTTTGACTCGTTTCAGTTGCTTCAAGCCAGTAATCTCGGTCAGCTGTAAAATAGCGAACCAGCTCCTCAAAGCCTTCTACTTCTAATTCTGAAAAATACTGGTGGATATTGGCAAGAGAATCTAAGATATTTTTCTTAGATTTTCCAGACTGAAATTGTTCTATCAAGTAGAGACACTCAAAGCGAATACTTTCTAGTATTCGTTGTTGGACCTTATTTTGCTCCTCCAGTAAAGCCTTATCAAGCAAATCGATAATAGACTGGATATCGTAGGTCTCTTGAAGCAGATTTTCTATAGCTAACAAAATCTTTTGAACTTCATCAATAATCAATAAACGGTCACTGACAAATTCAGGATTATCTTCCAGTCTGGTTACAAGATAGGCATGATTGGTCACTAAAAGCTTGCAGGTTTGTGCCCTTTCTTGACTACGTTTCCAAAAATCTTCCGTCACAAATAAGCTCTGAGATGATAAATTCCCGTCATGACGAAGATCTGTTAGAAAATGTTGGTAACGGTATAGTTGCCCGATTTCATCCAAATCTCCTGTCTCTGTCTCAGTCAACCAGACCAAGAGTTGCATTTTAAAGCGTCTAAATAAGCGATTTTCATCATTTTCCTGCAAGGAACGATAAAAGGCATCCAACTTCAGATAATTGTGTGGTCCCTTCAAACTATGAATATCTATATGGAAGACTTCCTTGAGACGTTTACCTTCTTCTTCCATGATTTGATTTTGAAGAATCTTTGTCGGAACGCTAAGGACAATCTGACGATTTTCCACTTGGGACAAAGCAGGTAAGAGATATCCATAAGTTTTCCCAATCCCAGTCGGAGCTTGAATCAGAGAGACAGGCTCATCTTTTAATAGCAAGCCAACCTCTTTAGCAAAACTTTCTTGTCGTTCCCTCACTTCAAGGTTCAACAAAGAAATATTTTTAGAAAAATCTTGGGATAGTTTTCGTGGCTCCAGGGGAGCTCCAGTTTTCTTGAAATACAGTCCTTGAACTTCGACCAAGTCTGGAGAACTCAGGATAGATTGGCTGCGATAAATTTCTTCAATAACCAGGTAGGACTCATATAAGAGGGCGTCAGCCATTTCCAGCAAGCGTTCCAAGAGTCCTTTAGGAAGTTGGGCCATCTTTTCTCGTAAAAAAAGAAGTAATTCCGCTGTAGCTTGGGCATCTGAAAGGGCTGTGTGAGCGTGTTTAAGAGGAATTCCTAATTCTCGACACAATATCGGCAAGCTATATTTTTCCAGTTCAGGGAAAAAGACCTGAGCCAATTCGACCGTGTCAACACGAGGATTTTTTAGTTCATAGCCCTCAAAAAATAAATTTTCCGCCAAGAGATTAGCATCAAACTGAACATTATGGGCTACAAAAATCCCATCCTCCACCAAGTCAAAGATTTTTCTGGCAACTTGAGAAAAATCAGGTGCTTGCGCCAGACGTTGGTCTGTCAATCCTGTCAGTTCTTTGATATGAGCATCCAAGGGTTCATGTGGATTGACATCCGTCGTATAGTGATCGACGATTTTTCCGTCCTCAATCACGACAATTCCCACTTGGATAATTTTAGCCTTACTACCTGTGCTAGTTGCCTCTAAATCAACCACAACATAGCGATTACCAATCGTTTTCATTATAAAAAATTATACCAAAAAAAGGGCCATTTGGCACCTGCAAACATGGGATAATTTTCAAACTCAAGAAGGTTACTTGTATTAAAAATCCCAGCAAACAGAGCATCCTAGCCTATTAATTCTTTGAAAATATTGGAGAATAAGAAAAAATTGAGAGAAGAACTGTTTGCATCTTCCCTCTCTCAACGAATCATTTACTTTATTTAACCATATCAGGATCGTAATCATAGAATCCTGTATCAAGGAAACGGTTTTTAGGGTGTAACTTGCGTACTTCCTCATCCAGCAAGAAAGCTTGGTCATGGCTAAAGTTGCCCTCTTGAATCAAACTACGTGCTTGGATAAAGAGTTTTGCAATCTCAACAAATTTCTGACCAGGAGTGTAGAGCCCTTCTAGTTTCCAGTGAGTGAAACCATGCTCTACCAATTCTATCAATTTTGTCATCAAATCAAGGTCATTGTTGGCAAAAATGTGGGTTCCATGATTGTCTTCAAAAATGGAGTAGTGGCTCTCTGGGTCACTTGGCTCAGCCAAGAAGAGGTCACGCTTACGCGTCTTTTCATCATCGATGTGCGTAAAGTTATAGTAGTTTTGCAAGAGTGGACGTTTAGAATGGTGAATAACACTAGCTCCGTAAACCAAAACTTCAGCAGGAATTTCCAAAATCTCTGGCATTTTGAAGAGTTCAGCTGATGGAATTTCACGCGCCAAAACAGCCTCAGATGCGCCAGCTTTTTGTCCCCAGAAGTTTATCTGACGACTGCTAGTTACCATAGTCGAAGCATCGTAGATGGTCTTAAATGAATAACCATCGCGGTTGACTACGTAAAAGACACCTGCATCCCCAATCGTAATGTAGTCTGTCTTGATTTCTTCCAAAAAGTCTAAGAAAGGCTTGATACGGTCCATCATATCTTGGTGCATGAGGGCGTTAACCGCAACGATCAATTCCTTACCAGTATCATGAACCAGATTAGCGATTTCACGCAATTGGTCATGACTAAAGGTTGTTGGCAGACGAAGGCCAAAATCTTTCTCACCAACATAGATACGATCTACGCCAACTTCGAGCAGTTGTTTAACTTGTTCAATACTTTCAGCAGTTGCTGTAATGATAATCTTTTCCATAAGAAAAATTATACCATATTTCTCAAAAATCAGCTATGAATACTAGGAATTTTCTAAAAAGGCAAAGTCATTTTTTAAGGTTTGCAATCAAAAAGTGAACGGTAGCCAGCACCGTCCACTCTATTTATTATTCATATGTTTCTTCAACTAGGTGTCCATCGTTCATCACATAAACACGGTCCACCTTATCTAGAAGACGAGTATCGTGCGTAATCATCACTACTCCTCTACCTTGCTCATGTGCGATAGATGCTAGCATATTTGTTACTTGATAGGCCCGCTCTGTGTCAAGACTAGCTGTTGGCTCATCTGCGAGAATGATACTCGGATTGTTATAAAGCGCTCTAGCAATGGCCGCACGTTGACGTTCTCCACCTGATAAAGCCTTGGGATACTGATCTTGTACTTTTTCCAAATCCAACAACTCAAAGAGCCCTTTTCGATCACTTTTACTATTTTTTCCCTTATCTAGTCTGTCAATCAAATCCAGCTGTTCCTTGACCGTTAGAAAAGGAATTAAGTTTGAAGCCTGAAGAATAAAGCCAAACTCTCTAAAACGGAGGTCTGTTTTCTCCTTCTCTGTCAAACTGCCTGTTTCCTTCCCCTTAACTAAAATCTTTCCACTCGATGCTTCCTGAAGTTGTCCTAGAGTTGTTAAAAAGGTCGTCTTTCCAGATCCTGAAGGCCCAACGATAGCCACGAACTCTCCTGCATTTAGCTGAAAATTCGTCTCATGTAGAGCTACGACTTTCATCTTTCCTTCCCCGTACGTTTTTGTCACTTGAGTCATTTCAATCAATGCTGTCATACTATTCTCCTTATCATTCTGCAATCGCAGTAATCGGGTCCACCTTTAGCAAGCGTGGAAGTGAAATGACACCACCTAGCATGGCCATCAAACAAATCACCAAGCTTAGGACAGAATAGGCTAACCAACTTGGGTAGAAAAAGAAGGTAGCTGGCAAGACTAAAATCACTCCTCCAATAGCCAGCAAGGCTAAAGCAATCCCCATACCAGCTAGGAAGAAGATTTGACAGAAAAGAGACCATACAATGGTTTTGATCTGTATTCCCTGAGCCCGCATTATTCCATAAAGCCCTAGTTTTTGTATGGTAATGATATAAACAAATATACCCACAATCAAGCCTGTGATGACAATCATAGCAAGAATCATCCCTGAAAATACATTAACCTGAGGTGTGTAACCAGGAATTTTCGATATCATTTTTGGAATAGAAATCTGTTTCAGTCCATCGCCAGCCAATTCTATATCATTTTTCAATACCAAGGCAGAGATCGATTTATTAGATTTTAAAGTTCCTTGTAAGTTCCAATAAGTTGTCAAACTCGTAAAGACAACTGGCTCAGTAAAAAACTTATTTCCTTTAGTCAGCCCTACAATCTTGTAACTTACTTCGCTTCCATTGAGCTGAATGGCATCACCCAACTTCATTCCATAGTTTTCAAACGACTGATCCACGACCACCTCATCATCCCCTTCAGGATAACGGCCCTCCGTCAAACTAGGAGAGATAAAAGCGTCCCACTCTTGAGCAAAGATGGAAACATTGACCTTTTCACTATCATCGACTAGATTGGTTACAGCAAACATATAGCCCAGTGGAGTAGCCTCTTTAGAACTCTTATCCTTGTAGTCCTTTTCAGGAATAAAAGATGCTGTCAAATTATCATTTGCGTAGTCAGATAAAACCACACCCGTCGCTTGCCAATTATCAATAGCTGCCCGGTTGTTTCGCACAAGACCAAGAGCTAGACTGGTCATAAAAAAGACCATAAAAGCGATAAGAAAAATGGTAGTTAAAATCAAACTATATCGAAGTTTGTTTTGTAATATTTCTTTAATAGCAAGATACATGCTTATCTCCTTTAACTTTTCCAAGAGGTATCAATTAGACACCTAACAACTATAAAAATAGGAGACAGAAAATCTGTCTCTGTATTCAAAACAAATCTCACTAATCAAATTAAATAAAATCAAGAAAACAAGGAAACAAATTTTCGTAAAAAAGAATCATTTGGTAGCTCTATTTTCTTAGGAATATAAGCAATTATGAATATTAATAAGTATTGAGTGTCTATCCATCCTATCATTTTCACATTATGGTGTCAAGAAAAGTGATTTTGAAAAGGGACTTTATTCTTTTTGTAACCTTTCTGTAATAATTCTCTGCTGAAAAAATGATAAAATAGGTATGTACTGTTAAGGAGAGAATAATGCCCGTAAGAAAATTACAATCCTATGAGGTAGACTATCAAGAAGAATTAAGCCAGCAGGTTCCTCGCTATCAAGATTATACACCTGAAGCGCAATCTGATGCTAATCTCAAGGAAATCCTATTTTTTGTTAATATCGCTGTTTTTTGTATCTGTATTGCTATCTTTAGTTTTATCTTTTTAGCATTAAAATTATCACCTGCTCTTGCATTTGCCGCAGCAATCGGATCCAGCTTACTTGTCTTAAAAGTTCAACGATCTATTATCAAACGAAAAAGTAGAAGATAAATCCAAAATATCGCCCCAGCTGGGGCGATATTTTTATTTTTTCTTTTTAGATGGTGTGTGGATAGCAATCTTCACTTCAAAGACTGTTCCTTTCGGTTTATTATCTTTAACAGTAATGGTTCCTTTTAGGGCATCTACAATTTGCTTGGCTAGGGATAAACCTAAACCAAAACCACCTTTTTGACGGGTTCTAGCCTTGTCCACTCGATAAAAACGATCAAAAATTTTCTTCTTATCTTCTGCTGAAATACCGACTCCATTGTCGGAAACTAGCAAATAAAGATTACGATCAGTCGTTGAAATCATAAAATCAATTTCACCATCCTCCTCAGTATATTTGATGGCATTATCAAATAAGATGGTCATCAGCTGTTTCAAAAGAAGTTGATCTGTGACAATCGTTCGATGGATGCGATTTTCAAAACGGAAGACACGGTCATTTTCTGAAGCAATCATTTCATAGTTTGTGAAAGTCGTATTGAAAAAACTGGTTGGAACTTCTGCAAGTTCCGGCTTAATCCCATCATCTCTACGAGCTAAATTCAACAAGTTCGTCGTCAAAAACCGCATATTTCGAACTTCTTCCAAACTCGATGCAATGCTTTCACTCACATCCATAATGGTAGCTTCTGGCTTACGGAAAAGGGTCTCTAAACGATTTTGCAAAACTGCAAGTGGAGTTCGTAACTCATGACTGGCATTTTCCACAAAGGACTGTTGCTTCTGCATGCTCTCAAGCAGAGGACGAACACTGACTCTAGCTAGATAGAGACTGGCAAGCAAAGACAGAATCCAGAAACTTGCCATCACAATCACAATCAATTGCTCATGTTTTTGACTGGCTTGCTCCAACTGACTAGTATTAATCAAGACAGCTGCATACTTGATATTGGTTGAAACCGAACTGATATTGGTTTCCATCAAAATCATGCGATAGATTTCTTCCTGTCCATAGCTATTAAAAACCTGAATCTGATAGATATGGCCTAGTTCTTTCTTCTCTAACTTAATCTTATCCAATCCCAAAAATCGATTTCCAGAAAGGAGCTGGGTAAAATTCTTATCAAAAAGAATGACTTCTGTGTTGGAACTGACATTGGGTTTTATCTCAGTCTTGCTAGTATCTGTAGCGGCATTCTCTAAATCTTTAATCTCTTCTGTTGCCCTATTTACAGCAAGCTGAATAACTGCTTGAGGATTTTCACTTAGTCCATGAAGCTTATCATCCACCGAAGTATAGAGACTCGAGTGCATGACCTGCAAAATAATCAGAGTCATGGTAGAGAAAATCAGAGTGAAGACACCAAAGTTACGGATAAAATAACTAAAGTCATCCGCATACCATGTTTTTTTTAGTTTACTGAACATCTTTTAAAATATATCCAACACTGCGCAAGGTTTGCAAATTCTCTGCAAAAGTGGTTCCTTTTAATTTCTTACGGACTTTTGAAACATAGACTTCGACAACCGAAATCGTTGTGTCACTATCAAATCCCCATAGACGATCAAAAATCTGAGTCTTGGGCAAAATAACATTTTGATTTTGAAGGAAATAAACTAGTAAATCGAACTCTTTCCCCAGCAATTCGACAGGAGTATCTTCGACTTTAACGGTATTGGTTGACAAATTAACCACAATATTTCCATAAGTCAAGGTATTTTCATTAAACTTGCCTGAACGTTTGAGAAGGGCTTGAATCCTCATTTTGAGTTCTTCTAGGTAGAAAGGTTTGGTCAGATAATCATCCGCTCCCAGTTCAAATCCATGTCCCTTGTCATCCAAACTTTCCTTAGCAGTCATAATCAGAACTGGTGTCGTAATTCCCTTTTCACGCAATTCTTTCAAGACTTGGAAGCCATTTTTTTCAGGTAACATTAAATCGAGCAAAATCAAATCATAGACGCCACTTTCAGCTTCGTAGAGACCTTCTTCACCATCAAATACCTGCAT
The DNA here is from genome assembly GCF_003942995.1 of Streptococcus mitis. Lineage (GTDB taxonomy): Bacteria > Bacillota > Bacilli > Lactobacillales > Streptococcaceae > Streptococcus > Streptococcus mitis_CV. Next base: position 112,153 of record NZ_RJOH01000002.1, read on the forward strand.
GACATCCGCAAAATCGTCTAAAAAGTCAAATACTGAATTTGACAGGCCTAGGTCATCCTCAACTAATAAGATTTTTATCATGAGAAACTCCTCCTTATTAAAACCATTATACCAAATTTGCCTTAAAAAAAACTCAACTCTCTGCATTTTACATGAGATAGCTGAGTTTTCTTTTTATTTTGGGCTTATTTATGCGTTTCCGTATTGAAGAACGACTACTTCCACTGCAGCTTTTTCACGGTTAATCAAGTCAACACGCGCTGCAATTTCTTTGATTCCCATACCGATGTTACGGCTAAGAGCAAGGTCAGAAAGTTGCGGTTCAAAGAATTCCTTGTACTCTGCCAAGCGTTTCTGAGTCTTAAATACGTGTGCAGGAAGGATAACAAAGCTATCAAAGCTCATATCTCCACCAAGAGCTGCCTTAATCCAAGCCCAGTTTTCACGCGCCCAAGACCAAGCTGTTTCCTGAGTTACTTGGTGAGCTAGGAATTGGTAATACCAAGCAGACAAGTCCTGCGGTTTCACCACAAATTTGTCCTTCCAAGCAGCAATCAAGGTTTGGATATTGTCCGCATCTTTACTATAGGCAAGAGCGGCTGCCAACTGACGTTTAAAGACAGCATCTGTTGCGTGCGTATAAGTATCAAGATAAAGTGCTAACAAGTCTTTGGTCTCATGATGTTTCATCTCATTGATAAGGACTTGTGAGCGAATAGCTGCTGGAAGTCCTGCAAGCTGATCATTGTGAGCTTCGAAGATTTGGCTAGCGACTTGACTAGCTTCTGCATCATTTGAGCGAATCATCATAGAAATGGCCAACTGACGAACCAACTCATCCTCATCTGATTCGCCATCTTTAGCTTCAAAACCAAGACGGTCATAGTTATGACGAGCCAATTTAGCAACCAAGGCTTTGAAGGCTCTTTCAGCTTCTGTTCCTTCATCGATAAAGCGCTCAAGGGCAGAAATGACTTCAGAAACAGCTGAAACGACAAGGTAAGATTCTTCCTTAGCAAGTTTATCAAGAACTGGTAGCAAGTCTGCATAAGAAATGTGTCCTGCTTCAGCAAGCAAACGACGTTCTTGGACGATTTGCAGTTTACTTGTGTTATCAAGCTCAACTAGGTCAGCAAGAAGTGCATCCAACAAGTCTCCTTGATAGTCTGTAATGTAGTGGGCTGTATTTTCAGTATTGAAACGAAGAGCTCCGTCATTTTCAGCAAGAAGAGCTGCGTAGCCTGGAATTTCGATGCTTTCAGTTTCAAGTGTATCAGGCAAGCCTTTCCAGTTGCTATTGAGTGGCACAACCCAGAGACGGTTCTTGTCTTCGTGCTCACCGATGAAGAATTGTTTTTGTGAAATCTTCAAGACATCATTTTCAACTTTGACAGTGAGAACTGGATAACCAGGTTGTTCCAACCAAGAATCCATGAAGGCTGCGACATCACGTCCTGACGCTTGACCAAGGGCATCCCAAAGGTCACTACCAATGGTGTTGCTGTATTGGTGTTTTTCAAAGTAAGCGTGCAAACCTTTAGCAAAATCAGCATCGCCCAGCCAACGGCGAAGCATATGCATGAGACGGCTTCCTTTGGCATAGACGATAGCTCCGTCAAAGAGTGTATTGATTTCATCTGGGTGTTTGACTTCGACGTGAACTGACTGAACTCCATCAGTCGCATCGCGTTCAAGAGCGTGAGGCACTCCACCTGTTTGGAAATCTTCAAAGATATTCCAGCTTGGCTCAATGGCATCCACACAGACATATTCCATCATGTTAGCAAAGCTTTCATTGAGCCAAAGGTCATCCCACCATTTCATAGTAACGAGATTGCCAAACCATTGGTGAGCCAATTCATGGGCCACAACAAGGGCAACTTGTTGACGACTGGCAAATGTAGAGTTTTCATCTACAATTAAGCAAACTTCACGGTAGGTCACAAGACCCCAGTTTTCCATAGCACCAGCTGAGAAGTCAGGAAGGGCGATATGGAGAGATTGAGGGATTGGATACTTAACTCCATAGTAATCTTCGTAAAACTCGATTGAGCGAACAGCGATGTCCAGTGAGAAATCAAGGTTAGATAATGGGTGGGCTTTGGTTGAGTAGACACCTACAAGGGTACCGTTTTTAGTTTTAGCCGTCACACCTTGCAAATCACCCGCAACAAAGGCTAACAAGTAAGAAGACATGCGAGGTGTTGTCTCAAACTTCCAGATACCTGTTTCCTTACGGTTTTCAACATCGATTTCTGGCATGTTAGACAAGGCCAATTCACCTTCTGCTTGGTCAAAACGTAGAGAGAGGTCAAAAGTTGCTTTGGCTTCTGGCTCATCCACACATGGAAAGGCTTCGCGCGCAAAATGACTCTCGAACTGAGTAGACAAGACTTCCTTCTTGACTCCATCAACTGTGTAATAAGAAGGGTAAATCCCTGTCATGTTGTCTGTAATTTTTCCTGAGAAAGCGATAACCACTTCAACTTGACCTGCTTCCGCAAGTTCAATATGAAGGGCTTCATTGTCATGATCAACTGTGAATGGGCGAGCTTCCCCTGCAACTTCTACAGAAGCGATTTCCAAGTCTTTTTGATGAAGTGAAATACGGTCACTCTGTGCTTGACCAGTGATGGTCACTTTCCCTGAAAACGTCTTGGTCTCACGACTCAAGTCTAAAAATAAATCATAGTGTTCAGGAACAAATTGCTTAATAAAATGTTCAACTGCTTGCATAATTTTCTCCTATTCTAAGTTTAAGAGCTAGAGCTCTTCTTCAAACAAACTTATTATATCATGTTTTGCTGGAGAAAAAAGGATTGGACGGCGATTTCCAAAACTTTCTTCCTTCTAATAGTCTACAGTGGGTAAACCTTGCGAAATTCTTCTAAAACAACCTTGCTTTCAGGTGTAAAAGTCAGTCCTGCTTCTCTCAACCACTCGGCGAAACAATCCTCATGAACCTGACGCCAATAGGCTAGGGATTTGTCACCTTCCCCTTCCTTAAAGGCATGTTGAGCAGAAACTTGATTGAAGGGCTGGACAGAAACCTTTGTAATTTCAACAATACAGACAGCCTGATTTTGACTATCTAAAATGACATCAAAAGTTCCCTCTTGAGGAAGAGACTCAGATTCCAGTGCATAGAGATCGTAGGCTGATGCTGTTGCAGTCTTTTCGCCGCTTAAAACCAAATCTGCTAAAAGGTCTGGTTCCACTCCAAAAGCCCAAGCATCGATTTCATCTCCTATAAAGGGGTTAATTTTCTTGTATACATTCCACATTTCCTGCGGTGTCATGGGCGCTCCTTTTAATTAACTTTATTCTCCCTACTTCAAAGACCAGCCACCATCTATTGTCAGAATTTGACCCTGCATGGCAGATGCCTTTCCACTGGCCAAAAAGAGACTGACCTCTGCCACTTCCTCTGGTTCAATCCAGCGCTTGATTGGTGTTTCATTAGCAACCCAGTCAGCCAATCCACCTGGCTCAAAGTCCGCTGCAGTCATAGCTGTCTTGACTGCTCCCGGAGCGATACCAAAGATCTGAATCCCAGCTCCAGCATAGTCTAGAGCCAACTGCTTGGTAAATCCAGCCAAAGCATGCTTAGATGAAGTATAGGCATGTCCACCTCCACCTGCTAGGCTAGAAGCAATGGAGCACATATTGATAATAATCCCTTTTTTATTCTCCAACATTTGAGTCAAATAATACCGAGTCAACTCAACAGGAGTCACGTAGTTGATTTCAAAAATCTCATGAATTTCCTGCGCTGTCTGTTCCAAAAGTGGTTTGTAATCATCCAAAACTCCAGCAGTATTGAACAAAACATCAACCTGAGGACACCACTCAAAAATTGGCTCCAAGTCCAAGGTCAAATCTCTCTGTAAAAAGTGAAAATCACCCTCTAAAAGTGGATTTTCACCTTGGTCAACTCCATAAACTTGATAGCCCTTCTCTAAAAAGAGGCGAGCTTGAGCCAGACCAATCCCTGAACTCACTCCTGTAATCAATACACGTTTAGTCATTCACTTCTACCCAATCTATCGCCAAAACATCACAAGGTGTCGGACTCCACATGGAAAAACCTTCTCCTTCTCCAGACACGTTGATTAGGAAATAAGGTGTCACTTCAAGTGCAACCCCGTTTTGTTCAATGGTGTCAAAAAGTTGGACATAGTTTTCCGCACCTCCCCAACCAGTTCGTACATATTTTTTCTTAGCCTTTAAGCCAGGCAGGATCTCTTCAAATGTCATGTTTTTCTCCTTTAATATCAATAATTCTCCCCTTCATTATAACAAAAAAACCGCTTTAAAACGGCTTTTTGACTGTGATTTATTTACATCTGCTTCTACTTACGGCAAATTATTCCCTGCAGCTAGATAAATTTCATACCATTCTTTTCTTGTTAAGCTAAAGTTTGCCGCTTGGCTAACTTCTCTCAAGTGCTTAGGATTTGTTGTACCTACGACTGCCTGCATTTTTGCTGGATAACGCAATATCCAAGAAATGGCAATAGTTGAAGAGGTTACTCCATATTTAATAGCTAAACGATCAAGTACTTGATTTAAAGCTTGAAATTTCTCATTTCCAACAAAATTCCCTTTAAAATACCCAAATTGTAAGACAGACCATGCTTGAATGACCACATCATGTAATTTGCAATATTCAAAAATGCTGCCATCTCGCATAGCTGCTTGACTATCTTCCATATTAACATGAAAACCTGATTCGAATCCTGGAGTAAAAGCCGCACTCAATTGTAACTGATTAACAGCTAACGGCTGCTTGACATCTTTTTTAAGCAACTCCATCATCATAGGATTTTGATTAGAAACTCCAAAATCTCGGACCTTACCTTGTTTATAAAGGAAATCAAAGGCTTCTGCTACTTGGTCAGATTCCATCAAAGCATCTGGTCGATGAAGGAGCAAGCTATCTAGATGATCAATCTTCAATCTTTGCAAAATTCCGTCAACTGATTTTATAATATAGTCCTTAGAAAAATCAAAATAGGTAAATTCTTCAATGCGAATGCCACATTTTGACTGAATCCACATCTCTTCTCTTAAATCTGGACGATTTTTTAGGACAAGACCTAACAGTTCTTCACAACGACCACGACCATATATATCAGCCAAGTCGAAAGCATTAATTCCAACAGAAAGTGCTGTTTCTACAAGCTCTTCAACTTCTTTTACAGACTTATCTTCTATTCTCATCATTCCGAGAACAATTTCTGATAATTCTTTGTCATCTTGACCAAGAGTTATGTATCTCATCAAATTTTTCTCCTTAAATTTCTAACATTCTTCCCTTCATTATAACAAAAAACCGCTTTGCAACGGCTTTTTGACTATATTTCACTCCATTTTATCTTCTTAAACCCACGGAACAAGGCAAAGATTCCAATAAAGAGGACAGCTAAAGGAAGGATTTTTGTAAGGAAAACATTTGAAATGCCCATCCACTCATAGTAACGGAGCAGAGAACCTACAATAAGATGGGCAACAATCATACTGACAAAGGGACGAAAAATCGGTTCTTTCCAATTCCAAATACTGATGACCAGCGAAATCGTAAATACAGATAAACTATCCCAGGGAGCAGGAAGATAAAAGGCTCCTTCTTGTATGAAACTTCCCATTCCTACATATCCTAGAACGACTAGCAGAACAAGAATCCCAACGATAATATAGGTGCTAATTTTCATTTTAGGAGAATCTTGGACTAAGCCCCAACGTAAGATTGTGGCCACAAGAGCAAATCCAATCAGAAAAAGAAGAAGTTGCCCTAAAAAAGTAAGCAAATTGACTGTTAAGAGAGGACCTTTAGAAAAATCACCCAGTAGATGATAGTAACGTAATATCGCTAGGACAAAAATTGGCGTCAAAAGGGACTCCTTGATAGAACTGCGTGGTGCTTCCTTGAGAATCTCTTTCATTATTTTTTTAGGATTCTTACCTAAATAATCCTCTGCACTCATGCCATCTCGTTCTGCTTCTGAGAAATCTAACATCATCAAATAAATCTGCTCTCTGAGATAGTCCTCATCATAGAGAAATCCAGCAAGATTAAAACTATCCCACAGCTCCTCAAAATACTTTTGATTCTCCTCAGAAAACTCATGCAACAAAGCGCTTGTTTCTTCATAATACTTCATTTTCGTCATGGTTTACCCTCCATTCTTAATTCCTTCTACTTTTTGACTCAAATCGTCCCATTGTTGCCAAAAGACTGAGACACGCTCTTCTCCTTCTTTAGTTAACGAAAAATACTTTCGATCTGGACCATCTGGCGACGGACGCATGTCGCCTCTTATCCATTGATTTTTTTCTAACTTTTGCAACAAAGGATAAATAGTTCCTGGAACTATAGTGTCAAATCCAGCCTCTCGTAGAGTCTGAACCAACTCATAACCATACCGCTCTTTTTGACCAATCATATCCAAGACACAACCTTCAAGAACACCTTTTAATAGTTGAGTTTCTTTCATCCCTTCTCCCTTCTAATCTATTTTGTAATACCTACTAGTAACTTCATCTATAATATACCACTTTCACACTAGTTTGTAAAGCATAATAGTTAAATAAAAAACAGAACTAGCCTGAACTAGTTCTGTCTCTTTTTACCCAATCACACTTCCATTTGGTACAGCTGGATCAACTGTGAGAAGGGTTAATTGTCCATCATGTTCAGCTGAGAGGATCATACCTTGGCTGACATATTTTTTCATCATCTTGCGTGGTTTGAGATTGGCAACGATTTGAACTTTCTTGCCGACCAATTCTTGTTCGTTTGGATAGTATTTTGCAATTCCTGAGAGGATTTGACGATCTTCACCATCGCCAGCATCCAAGCGGAATTGAAGCAACTTATCTGAACCTTCTACTTTAGACACTTCTTTGACTTCTGCGACACGGATTTCGACCTTGTCAAAGTCTTCAAACTTGATTTCTTCCTTGTTTAGTTTGAGTTCAACTTCATCTGGGTTCCACTCTTTTTCGACTGCTGGTTTGTTACCTTCCATTTGTTCCTTGATATAGGCGATTTCTTCTTCCATATCCAGACGTGGGAAAATCGGTGTTCCCTTAGCAACTACAGTCACACCTGCAGGGAAATCAGCCAAGTTCAGGTTTTCAAGGCTCGCTACTTCTTCCAAGCCAAGTTGATTCAAGACTGCACGACTGGTTTCCATCATAAATGGCTCAATCAAGTGAGCAACGACACGAAGGCTGGCTGCCAAGTGGCTCATAACACTTGCCAATTGGTCGCGGAGTGCTTCATCTTTTGCCAAGACCCACGGAGCTGTCTCGTCTATGTATTTATTAGTACGTGAGATAAGGGTCCAGACTGCTTCAAGTGCACGTGGGTAGTCAACTGCTCCCATGTAGGTGTGGTAGTCAGCGATTGATTGTTCTGCGACGTCAGCAAGAGCATGGTCAAACTCTGTTACACCTTCTACATAGGCAGGGACTTGCCCGTCAAAGTATTTATTAATCATAGAAACCGTACGGTTAAGGAGGTTTCCAAGGTCATTGGCCAATTCATAGTTGATACGGCCTACATAGTCTTCTGGAGTGAAGGTTCCGTCTGAACCAACTGGAAGGCTACGCATGAGATAGTAACGAAGCGGATCTAGTCCATAACGCTCTACCAACATTTCAGGGTAAACGACATTTCCTTTAGACTTAGACATTTTGCCGTCTTTCATGACAAACCAACCATGGGCAATCAGACGATCTGGCAATTTGATATCGAGCATCATAAGAAGGATTGGCCAGTAGATTGAGTGGAATCGAAGGATGTCTTTTCCTACCATGTGGAAGACTGTTCCATTCCAGAACTTGTCAAAGTTACCATGTTCATCTTGACCGTAGCCAAGAGCTGTCGCATAGTTAAGAAGGGCATCAATCCAAACGTAGACAACGTGTTTAGGATTTGATGGGACAGGCACACCCCATGTAAAGGTTGTACGAGAAACAGCCAAATCTTCCAAACCTGGCTCGATGAAGTTGCGAAGCATTTCATTCAGACGACCATCTGGAGTGATAAATTCAGGATGGGACTTGAAAAATTCGACCAAACGATCTTGGTATTTGCTAAGGCGAAGGAAATATGATTCTTCAGATACCCATTCAACCTCGTGACCTGATGGAGCAATACCACCAGTTACATTTCCAGCTTCGTCACGGAAAACTTCTGCAAGCTGGCTTTCTGTAAAGAACTCCTCATCTGAGACTGAATACCAACCAGAGTATTCACCCAAATAGATATCATCTTGAGCAAGCAAGCGCTCAAATACTTGAGCCACTACTTTTTCATGGTAATCATCCGTTGTACGGATAAATTTATCGTATGAGATATCGAGTAATTGCCAGAGTTCTTTGACTCCAACTGCCATCCCATCAACATAGGCTTGAGGTGTAATGCCAGCTTCTTCTGCTTTTTGTTGAATCTTTTGACCATGCTCATCAAGACCTGTCAGATAAAAGACATCGTAGCCCATCAGGCGTTTGTAACGTGCTAAGACATCACATGCGATAGTTGTGTAGGCAGAACCGATATGAAGTTTACCAGATGGATAGTAAATCGGCGTTGTAATATAAAAATTCTTTTCAGACATAATTTTTCCTTTCCAGGCAAATGAAACCTGTTTTTCTAACACTTCATTATATCACATTTTTAATGAATTTAGATAGGGAAATCCATACAAAAACAAGATAGACAAATGTCCATCTTGTTGATCTTATTCATAACGAAGGGCTTCGATTGGATCAAGTTTCGATGCCTTATTGGCTGGCAAGACCCCAAAAATCATACCAACACTAGCCGAAACTGCAAGACTAAATAGGGCAACTGGGATCGATACTCCTACTTCTATACCAGCTATCAATCCTTGCAAGAGTAGACCAGCTATAGCGGTTAAGCCTGTCGCAATTGTCAAACCAATGACTCCGCCAAGCAAGGTCAAAATCATGGATTCAATCAAAAACTGAATTAAAATATTAGCACGTGTCGCGCCCAAAGCCTTACGGAGACCAATCTCACGCGTACGCTCCGTCACCGAAACAAGCATAATGTTCATCACACCAGTTCCTCCAACAAAGAGAGAAATTCCTGCGATGGCACTAATAATCGTAGTTATAAATCCAAAAAGTTGTTGTACTTCTTGGAAGGCTGCAGTCGCATCTGCCACCTGATACTCTCCTTGTTGAAGACTAGCAATTTCGGTCATTTTTCTAGCTAATTCTGGTCCTACAGTTGGTGTCAAACTGGTATCATTAACTCGGAAAACAATATCAGAAATTTCATCCATATTGAAGTTATTGGCAAGAGAAATATTAGTCGTAATGGGAAGTCCACCAATACCAAATGTCTTGACAGCCTTGGCCTCATCGCTAGTATAAACACCAATAACACGATAGCTAAAGCCACCAACATCTATAATCTTGTTAACAGCTTCTTGAGCAGATCCAAACAAACTATTAGCAAGTTCTTGGTCTAGCAAAATGACACTGGCCACATCTTTATAATCCTGAGCTATAAGACTACGACCTGCAACAATTTCATTTTCAACCGCCTTCATGTAAGTAATATTTCCACCTGTCAAGCTAGCGCGCTCAACCTTTTTATCTTTATAAGACAAGGTGGTATTTGTCGAGTTGGTTACATAGTAACTATCTACACCCTTAAGTTTGGCCGCCTCCTTGACCCAAGCTTCTTGAGGTTTTGGCGGTTCAACATGGACTTCCTCTTCTTTACCAGAGACTGTCAAAGCTGATTGCTTTTGGGTAAAAGAACCATCTTTGCTTTTGATAGGCGAGAAAAAGACATGAATATTCTTCTGTGACTTGGTCATATTTTTATTGATCTGACGAGACATGGAATCTCCCAGAGCCATAATCACAACAACAGATGAAACACCAATGATAATCCCAATCATAGTGAGAAAAGAGCGCATCTTGTGGGCCATGATAGATGAAAAGGCAAATTTCAGATTCTGCATCTTAGTCTTCCTCCTTCTCTAACTGAGCACTATCAGATGAAATAACTCCATCTCGAATGACAATCTGGCGTTTGGCATAAGCTGCGATTTCAGGCTCATGCGTTACCATGATAATGGTTTTTCCTTCATTATTCAGTTCAACTAATAATTGCATAATTTGGTTCCCTGTTTTGGTATCCAAGGCTCCTGTCGGTTCGTCTGCTAGGATAATAGAAGGATTGTTCACCAAGGCACGCGCAATAGCCACACGTTGCTTTTGACCACCAGATAATTCTGAAGGCAAATGGTGACTGCGTTCTGTCAATTCAACCTTATCCAGATACTCCTCAGCTAACTTGCGACGTTTTGAAGATGAAACTCCTGCATAAATCAAGGGCAATTCTACGTTTTGCAAAGCATTAAGTTTGGATAGAAGAAAGAACTGCTGAAAGACAAATCCGATTTGTTGGTTGCGGACCTTGGCTAGTTGTTTTTCACCCAGTCCAGCTACTTCTTGGCCTTCAAGATAATATTCTCCACTAGTTGGTGTATCCAACATCCCAATCGTATTCATGAGAGTAGACTTACCAGAACCAGATGGTCCCATAATGGCAACAAACTCACCCTCATTCACTTCTAGGTTGATGTTTTTGAGAACCTGCAGTTCTTGGTCACCGTTACGGTAGCTTCTGCAGATATTTTTTAGACTAATTAGTTGCTTCATCAGCCTTCACCTCTTTTCCTTCCTCTAGAGAAGACGTTGGGTTACTGATGACCTTGACTCCATTTGTCAGACCTGATGTGATTTCTTGGTTGTCTGCATCAGCATTGCCCAAACCAACTTCCACTTTCTTGGCCTTTTTCTGCTCGTCAAGCACCCAGACATAGTTCTTATCATTTTCAGTCACAACACTTGTTAGAGGAACCAAAATGGCTTTACTCTTATTCTTGACCTCAACGCTTACTGAAAATCCTTGTTTCAAGTCACCGATTTCACTTGTAACATCAATGGTATATGGATATTTGGATCCAGAATTACCAGCTGCTGCGGTAGCCGCTGCACTTGCTGCTTCACCATTGTTTTTAGGGTAGTCAGAAATGTAGCTAATCTTACCAGTCCAGCTCTTATCTTGGTACACTTTAGAAGTGAAGGTTACTTCTTGTCCTACAGATAGGTTGGCAAGGTTGTATTCAGATAATTCCCCCTTAACTTGTAAGTTTTCATTACTTACGACATGAACGACCACTTGGCTAGCTCCTGTTGGAGATTTGGAAACGTTACGATTGACTTCGACCACAGTTCCTTCTAGGGTACTGAGAACCGTCATTGCATCCAACTGACTTTGAGCCTTGCTTAATTGCGCAGCTGCATCTGCACGGGCATCACGGGCATCACCTAGTTGTGCATCAATAGATGAAACTGAATTTCCTGCGACTGGAGCTGGAGTTTGCACTGCAGTTCCTTCGCCTCCTGCTGGTGTTGGCAACTGTGGAGCCGGAGCTGAAGCGGCTTCATTGCGTGCTTGGTTGAGTTCGTTGATATGACGGTCTGCCTTAGCTACTGCTCGACTCGCTGAATCATAGGCCGCCTGGGCTTCTGAACTACTGTACTTGACTAAAGCCTGTCCTTCACTGACTTTATCACCCACAGAAACAAGGATTTCATCTAAATCTCCCTTACTAGCATCAAAATAAACATACTGTTCATTTTTTGCTGTTACTGTCCCTGACAATAAAACAGAGGATGCCACGCTTCCTTCCTTGGCAACAACAAGATGAGTAGGCTCTTCTTTTACAGCGGTCTGAGATGGTTGTCTAAAGAGCAAAATCCCCCCTGCACCTAATACAACTACACTGGCAGCACCGATTGCTGCATACAATTGCCACTTTTTAGCTTTACGATTCTTCTTCATAATGAAACTCCTTTTTGATTTAAAGTCCTTAACAATATTATATAAAAATTAGCAAATATAAACAATAACAGTTCAGAACGAAATAATGACATTTCAGGATTTGATTATTGTTCGGAATCTATTTTTATTACCATTGTACTAGTTATATAATACACTTTATTTTTCCTTTTTGCAAGCCTTTTCTTTAATTTTTTTGAACGTAGCAGATTTTTGCAATCAGATAAAAAAAAAGATAGAATATGACTATCAAAAAATGACACTCTACTATTTCAAAGAGTACAAAGGAGTTTACAATGAGAGAATACGATATCATTGCTATCGGTGGAGGTAGCGGAGGAATTGCTACCATGAATCGTGCTGGTGAACACGGAGCCAAAGCGGCCGTTATTGAGGAAAAGAAACTAGGTGGAACCTGCGTCAACGTCGGCTGTGTTCCCAAAAAAATCATGTGGTACGGGGCACAAATCGCTGAGACTTTCCATCAATTTGGAAAAGACTACGGCTTTAAGACTACTGATCTTAACTTTGACTTTGCAACCCTACGTCGCAATCGTGAAGCCTACATTGATCGCGCTCGTTCTTCTTATGATGGCAGTTTTAAACGCAACGGTGTAGACTTGATTGAAGGTCATGCTGAATTTGTAGATTCTCATACTGTCAGCGTAAATGGTGAACTGATCCGTGCTAAACATATCGTGATCGCTACTGGTGCCCATCCAAGTATTCCAAATATTCCTGGTGCTGAGCTAGGTGGCTCTTCTGATGATGTATTTGCTTGGGAAGAATTGCCAGAGTCAGTTGCTATTCTAGGCGCTGGTTATATTGCCGTTGAATTGGCTGGCGTACTCCACACTTTTGGTGTCAAGACAGACCTCTTTGTTCGTCGTGATCGTCCTTTACGTGGTTTTGATTCTTACATCGTTGAAGGTTTGGTCAAGGAAATGGAAAGAACAAACTTACCACTTCATACTCACAAAGTCCCTGCCAAGTTAGAAAAAACTGCTGAGGGCATTACCATTCATTTCGAAGATGGTACTAGTCACACAGCTAGCCAAGTTATCTGGGCTACAGGTCGCCGTCCAAACGTTAAGGGCTTGCAACTTGAAAAAGCTGGAGTGACTCTGAATGAACGTGGCTTTATCCAAGTAGATGAATACCAAAATACTGTTGTTGAGGGAATCTACGCTTTAGGTGATGTAACAGGCGAAAAAGAACTGACTCCAGTTGCTATCAAGGCTGGACGTACTTTATCTGAACGTCTCTTTAACGGCAAAACAACTGCAAAAATGGACTACACAACTATTCCAACTGTTGTCTTTTCACACCCTGCTATCGGAACGGTTGGTTTGACAGAAGAGCAAGCTATTAAAGAATACGGTCAAGACCAAATCAAGGTTTACAAATCAAGCTTTACGTCTATGTACTCTGCTTGCACTGACAACCGTCAAGAAACACGTTTCAAATTGATCACAGCAGGTTCAGAAGAAAAAGTTGTCGGACTTCATGGAATTGGCTACGGTGTTGATGAAATGATCCAAGGATTTGCTGTTGCTATCAAAATGGGAGCAACCAAGGCTGACTTTGATGCAACTGTGGCGATTCACCCAACTGCATCTGAAGAATTTGTAACTATGCGTTAATCGAAACAAAAGAAGCTGATACAAATGTGTCTGCTTCTTTTTTGATGTTTTCGAATCAACAAAACAATTATCCAACTTAACCAGTAAGCAAAATCGGCCGTTACAGTTTTTGTTACCTTGTTTTAAAAATTGGTTGACAATAATTACTCCACGAGTATAATAGTTACTATACATCAGAAAAGAGGTTAACTATTTTGAAAAAAACTCACGTTTATGCCATCCCTGCTATTGGGGCTGCTCTCATTGCTGTTTTGGCACAAATCAGTCTTCCAATTGGACCCGTCCCCTTCACTCTGCAAAACTTTGCAATCGGCTTGATTGCTACTGTCTTTAGACCGAGAGAGGCTGTACTTTCTGTCGGACTCTATCTTCTTCTAGGTGCTATCGGTCTTCCTGTCTTTGCAGGAGGTGGAGCTGGATTGCAGGCGTTGGTTGGTCCTACTGCAGGTTATCTTTGGTTTTATCTCGTTTACTCTGGAGTTACTTCCTCTCTAACTAACAGCAAGAGTGGTATTATCAAGATTTTTCTTGCAAACCTCTTGGGTGATGCCCTTGTCTTTGTCGGTGGGATTCTCAGCTTGCATTTTCTAGCTGGAATGGCATTTGAAAAAGCTCTTGTTGTGGGGGTCATTCCCTTTATCATTCCAGACCTTGGTAAACTTCTAGCTATTAGTTTGATTAGTCGTCCTCTACTTCAACGCCTTAAAAATCAAGCTTACTTTCCTAACTAAAAAGGATATCGAGTTGTCATGACTCAATATCCTTTTCTTTCATTTTGAAAACTTAATTGCCTTTAAAGGCATCCACCATCGTTTGAAATTCTTCATTGGAGAGAGTAATCCCTTTGCCCATTTTAGTATGATCTGGGCTCCAAGCACGAATATCAAACTTTGCAGGAGCACCATTAAAGCTCACACGGTTGATTTCCTTTGTCCAACCTTTTTCGTTTTCAGAAAGAGTCAACAAATGCTCTTCGATTTCAAATGTAAATTCTGCCATTTTCTTCTCCTTTTTTAGCTTTCATTAGTTTATTCGTAAAATCTTGTAGATTTAAGGAAAATTTTATATAATATTGATATAAAAGAAGGGAGGCCACTATGAGACATAAATTCCAGCAAGTTCTAGATAAAATACATGACTTTTTAAATGGACATGACCAACCAGACCATACTGAAAGCAACTCCCTTACAGCTACTATTGAAGAGGCTATCCAGAAACAAACCGCTGTTCACCTTATCTTGTCTGAGACAAGCTTTACAGGTGATATCATCAAATACGATCAACAACGCCAGCAAATTATCGTGAAAAATTTTGCCAAAAATGTGACCCGTATTATCCGTATAAGCGATATTCAACGCCTGCGATTTGTCCCTTCAACTGTCCAAACAGCCCAAAAAAATAGATTTAAGAAAGAGTGAGATGTAGTTGCTTCATCCCACTCTTTTTCTTAGCGAATTTGTTCAAAATGTAAATGAACCGCGATATGATCTCCATAACCACTTCTTTCCAAGTCACGTTGTAGACGATAGGAAATGTAGTGTTCTGCAATGGTAATGTAACCTGCACCCAGTAAACGATGTTCAACCATAGACTGAATCATGCTAATTGTAGCACGTTCCACCTTGGCTTCTTCCAAATCCAAAACCACTTTCTTAGTGACTTGTGCAAGGTTTTGACGCAAATCATCTGTCAATACATAGACAGTCTGAGCTGCTTTTAAGATAGCTTGGTAAATCTTATCTGGATTAAATTCAGCAATTTCACCATCACGTTTGATTACTTGCATAGGTTTCTCCTTTATTCTTTGTTTTCTTTGATTTCTGCCAGCATTTTTTCTTCTTCTGCTGTCAGTTGATAATGTTCAAGCAAATCCGGTCTGCGCTCGTAGGTTTTCTTTAAACTCTCGTACAATCGCCACTGACGAATCTTTTCATGGTGCCCGCTCATCAGTACATCTGGGACAACCATACCTCGATAATCATAGGGACGTGTGTACTGAGGATATTCAAGAAGGCCAGAAGAAAAACTATCATCTTGGTGGCTGGACTCCTTGCCAATCACTTCTGGAATCAGGCGAACCGTCGCATCAATCATGGTCATAGCCGCCAACTCTCCACCAGTCAAGACATAGTCGCCCAGGGAAATCTCATCTGTCACCAAGGTCTTAATACGCTCATCATAACCCTCGTAGTGACCACAGATAAATATCAGTTCCTCTTCTTTGGACAAATCCTCAGCATAAGCCTGATCAAACTGCTTTCCAGCTGGATCGAGGAGAATAACGCGCGGATTTTTCTTTTCAATAGCGTCAAAGGCATCGAAAATAGGTTGTGCTCGTAGCAACATCCCCTGACCACCTCCGTAGGGCTCATCGTCTACATGGCGGGCCTTTTCAGCATTTTCTCGAAAATTATGATACTGGATATCCAAGAGCCCTTTTTCTCGAGCCTTTCCAACAATTGAGTGCTCCAGTGGAGAAAACATCTCTGGAAAGAGGGTTAAAATATCAATCTTCATCGTCTAACCCTTCTAAGATTTCTACATCGACGCGGTTATTTGGAATATCGACATTGAGAACCACTGGTGGGATATAAGGCAATAACAAATCACGCTTGCCTTTCCGCTTGACCACCCAGACATCGTTGGCACCTGGTTGCAGGATTTCCTTGATGGTTCCAATCAAGTTATCACCCTCATAGACTTCCAAACCGATAATCTCGTGATAATAAAATTCACCATCGTCTAGGTCATTCAAATCTTCCTCAGCAACCTTGAGACTGTATCCCTTGTACTTTTCGATAGCATTGATATGGTACATGTCTTTGAATTTGATAATATCAAAATTCTTATGCTTACGGTGGCTAGCAATGGTCACCGTTTGGACAAACTGATCTTTTTCATCAAACAAAGCAAGCTCAGCCCCTTTTTTAAACCGTTCTTCTGCAAAATCCGTCACAGACAAGACTCGCATCTCACCCTGCAACCCCTGCGTATTGACGATTTTCCCAACATTAAAGTAGTTCATCTTGTCTCCTATAGTCTCCTTCTTTCCATCTTATTCTGACAATTCTCGAATAATAGTCGCAATTTTTTCTGATTCTGACCATTGTAAATAATGGTTATTCCCTCCTAAAATGAGTTTAGTATTGGAAGTCCAATATTCTGATTCTCTGTACTCTTTTTCTCTATAAGCCTGACAAAAAATAAACACAGGGATATAAGATTCTATAGATACATTCTCAAAATCTTCCTCAGTAATCTCTCCAGATATCTGAAATCCTGGATCTTGATTTTCCAATTCTGAGCCTTTTTCTTGCATTATTTCCCAGATTTCTTTATTAATTTCAGGGCTAAATGTTGCTTGAGTTAAGTTCTTAAAATAAAGTTCAGGACCATACTCGTCAATCAGCCTCATCTGCTCTTCCATTTCTGGATAAGGATTTTCTGAAAAATCAGCAAACATGACTTTTTTAGTTGTCGGTTCCATTGCTACTAAAGCCTGACACTTAATTGGTTTGTTGAGCAATTTACAAGCTAAAATTCCACTCAAACTATGTACACAAAGTATATATTCAGAAATCCCTAATTCTTCAAGTACTTCATAAACCGCATCTGCAAGATTATCTAGATTTTTTCCAGCTTGGTCATGAACCGGACTCCTACCTGTGTTCGGAAAATCAATTGTCAAATAACCAATTGTAGGAGGAAGTTTTTCAAGTATAAGTGAAAAATTTTCATAACTTGCTAGCAAACCTGCGCCACTTAAACAAACTAGCATTTTCTTTTGCTTTTGATAAGTAACAGAGAGACTACCAATTTCTGTAGATACTTCAAACCTCTTCATAAAGAAATCCACTCATTCTATATAATGAATTATTAAAAATCCTTATTCTTTATTTTATCATGTTCCAAGGATTTTCTCAAGTTGGAGGAAGAGGACAATACCTTTACTTCCCCTTCAAAAATCCTTCCAAATCACGCTCATGTTGGTACTTAATGGCTGCAGTCTTATCTTTCTCAAAGATAGTCTTGGTAAGGTCAATATGGTTGATGGCTGCGATTGCGACGGTGTAGTGAATGATATCAGCCAGTTCTTTTGCTAGTTCCTCGTTCGAATCTTGAACTCCTTCTTTTCGACCAGAGCGTCCATTTAAAACCTCAGCAACTTCTCCGACTTCTTCTACTAGCTTAATAAAAAGCCCTTCTTCTGTTCTAGATTGTCGGTAATGGTCAAGTAAATATTCTTCTAGTTGTCTAACTGTTAAATCTCTCATTCTTTCTCCTTGCAAAAAAAGCGAGACATTCGTCCCGCCCTTCTTATTTTTCGTCAATAACGATTCTTACTTTTTTGTCTTCAGTTGGGACAGAGTAGACAATCGTTCTTATCGCAGAAATAGTGCGACCCTTACGACCGATTACACGACCCACATCGCTTTGATCAAGATCCAAATGATATTCCAAAAACTCTGGTGTATCTTCAATCTTGATAGTTAAGGCATCTGGTTGTGAAATCAAGGGTTTCACAATCGCAATAATGAGATTTTCAATCGTATCCATCTGTCAACCTACTTTAAACTTATTTTGAGAATTTAGAATCGTGGAATTTCTTCAATACACCTTCTTTTGAAAGGATGTTGCGAACTGTATCTGAAGGTTGAGCTCCATCAGCCAACCATGCAAGAACGCGGTCTTCTTTCAAAGTTACTTGGTTTTCAGCAACAAGTGGGTTGTAAGTTCCAACTGTTTCGATGAAACGTCCGTCACGTGGTGAACGTGAATCTGCTACGTTGATACGGTAGAAAGGTTTTTTCTTAGAACCCATACGAGTCAAACGGATTTTAACTGCCATTTTTAAAGTCTCTTTTCTTATTTTTTATTTCGGTGAAATAGCTGAGCTATTTGGCACATGTTCTATTATAGCAGATTTCTAACAGGTGTCAAGAAAAAAACTTGACAGACTATAAAATTTTTAAACCATTTAGAAATTTGTTAGAAGTAGGAAATAAATGTTTGAAAGAAGCTAGCCGTGAATACTATTTTATACTCAATGAAAATCAAAGAGCAAACTAGGAAGCTAGCCGCAGGCTGTACTTGAGTACGGCAAGGCAAAGCTGACGTAGTTTGAATTTGATTTTCGAAGAGTATTAGAAACATTTTATAAAGACCATCAACTCAAACCCTTCATATCGCCTGAACGAGATTTGGATACTTGGTTCCTAAATCCTAAGCCCGTTCCCAAACGAAATATCAAGGATTTTAAGAATGATATCTACTAATTAATTTATAAAATATGAATTAATAGATTCTAAATAGGGGAATAATTTGGTTCTGTAAAAATTAACTTCTACACCTACAAAGCTTATTCTGAAAGACTTTATAACAGTCTAAGAAAAAAAGTAGAGATTCATACAGTATCTAGATTTTCCAAAAATTCTTTAGTTGTTTGACTATCGAGGGCTTTTATTAAAAAATTTTTTCAAATAATTACCACATTGACACATAAATTCTTGCTTTCTAAACTTAAGTGTGATATATTTATAACATAAATTTAAGTGTTATATATTTATAACACAAAAAAGGAGTCTATCATGAAAAAAAGTCAAAAAATGCGTGGCCTCATTGCAATGATTGCCGTAGCTCTCTTTATTGATTTTATTGTTTTATTTGGTTCTAATCTTAGTTGGGGACCCAAGTTAGTTATTACTGGTATTTCAGTGCAATGTCAAATTGTAGCTATTTGGAGCTGGCTACATATGAAACTATGGTCTCATAAAAGTCAGAAAGGTAAGGGAAAGATTATTTTTGACTTGTCTGCTAAGCTTTACACGATACTTTTGTTTGCAGCAAGTATTTTTTATACATTAGGAATTTGGGTTGCGACCCCAAGCGAAAGTTCTGGTATTAAAGAATGGATTTTGGGAATTGGCCTCGTTATTGAAGTGATTTTATTTGCTTTTTTCTGTTTGAAAAATGTCAAGGAAACTCCGGACGAACGCTTTTATGCTAATTTAGCCAAGGCAGCTAGCTTGATGTTTGTTTTTATACTAGGCGCACTGATGATCCTAGCAGTTATCATTGGGTATATGGGGTCTCTCACTCTTTACATGGGACAGATATTTTTTAGCATAGCTGCCTTGATTTGCATCTTTGCGGTTGTCTATCTTATCTTGGAACGGAGAGGATAAGTATGGCCAAAGAAAGCAATATTATTACTAATCTCAAATCTGTTCGTGAGTCCACAGGCATGACCCAGCAGGAGTTAGCCGACCTCATCTGCATGCGACGCGAGACAATTCTGCACTTGGAAAATAACCGTTACAATCCTTCGCTGGAAATGGCTCTTAAAATTGCTCAAGTTTTTAATCTAAAAGTAGAAGACCTCTTTGAACTCAGACAGCAAGAGGAGGCATAATTCTTTTCGAGACCTAGTATTAAGTTCACTGATTAATTAGGAAGTAAAGTCAAAAGAAAAAATCCATTGAAAATGTGCTCTTTTAAAATATAGTAATTCTTTCGAATTAACATTTACTAATTGTGATGCTTTACGAGCTCTCTTAAGATCTGATTCCCTAAATACTTTGAGTACACTTATGGCATTGTTGCACCTAAGCAAGCTACTTTCTGGTTGGCTCCTCTAAAACTACCTTGTCACTAATATTTGAAATCCTCTTCCTTTTAAGGTACAATGGTAGAAATGAATTTTTGAGAGGAACAGAATGAAAAAACTAGCAACCCTTCTTTTACTATCCACTGTAGCTCTAGCTGGATGTAGCAGCATCCAACGCAGTCTACGTGGTGATGACTATGTAGATTCTAGCTTGGCCGCTGAGGAAAGCTCCAAAGCAGCAGCCCAATCTGCCAAGGAGTTAAACGATGCTTTAACAAACGAAAACGCCAATTTCCCACAACTATCTAAAGAAGTTACTGAAGATGAAGCCGAGGTGATTCTCCACACGAGCCAAGGTGATATTCGCATTAAGCTCTTCCCTAAACTCGCTCCTCTAGCGGTTGAAAATTTCCTCACTCATGCCAAAGAAGGCTACTATAACGGTATTACCTTCCACCGTGTTATCGATGGCTTTATGGTCCAGACTGGAGATCCAAAAGGGGACGGTACAGGCGGTCAGTCCATCTGGCATGACAAGGATAAGACAAAAGACAAGGGAACTGGTTTTAAAAACGAGATTTCTCCTTATCTTTATAATATCCGTGGTTCACTTTCAATGGCTAATACTGGTCAACCAAACACCAATGGCAGCCAGTTCTTCATCAACCAAAACTCTACAGATACCTCTGCTAAACTCCCTACAAGCAAGTATCCAAAGAAAATCATCGAAGCCTATAAAGAAGGGGGAAACCCTAGTCTAGATGGCAAACACCCAGTCTTTGGTCAAGTGATTGACGGTATCGATGTTGTAGATAAGATTGCTAAAGCCGAAAAAGATGAGAAAGACAAACCAACTACTGCTATCACAATCGATAGCATCGAAGTGGTGAAAGATTACAATTTTAAATCTTAAAAACCAAAAAAATACAGTATCCACATTCGGTACTGTATTTCTTTTATCCTCATTATTAAGTTAGCTTGTTAAAATCCCAGATTTGGTCCATCCAGCCTTCATAGAAGTCTGGTTCGTGGCAGACCATAAGGATAGATCCCTTGTATTCTTTAAGAGCGCGTTTGAGTTCATCCTTGGCATCCACATCCAAGTGGTTGGTCGGCTCGTCCAGCACTAAAACGTTGTTTTCACGATTCATCAAGAGACAGAAACGCACTTTTGCTTGTTCTCCACCTGACAAGACCTGAATCTGGCTTTCGATATGCTTGGTTGTCAAACCACAACGAGCAAGGGCTGCACGGACTTCTGCTTGGTTGAGAGCTGGAAAGGCATTCCAGACAGCTTCAAGAGGAGTTTGGCGATTACCACCTTCTACTTCCTGTTCAAAATAACCGAGTTCTAGGTAGTCACCGCGTTCCACTTCCCCAGCGATTGGTGGAATAATGCCCAAGAAAGACTTCAAGAGAGTTGTTTTCCCGATACCATTTGCCCCGATAATAGCAACCTTTTGATTTCGTTCAAAGGTAAGGTTTAAAGGCTTAGTCAGAGGACGTTCATATCCAATCTGCAAATCCTTGGCTTGGAAAATAAAGCGCCCTGGTGTACGAGCCGGTTTGAAATCAAAGGATGGTTTTGGTTTCTCACTTTGCAGTTCGATAATATCCATCTTATCCAATTTCTTCTGACGAGACATGGCCATGTTTCGTGTTGCAACACGCGCTTTGTTTCGAGCGACAAAGTCCTTGAGGTCCGCAATCTCTTTCTGCTGACGTTCGTAGGCTGCCTCTAGCTGAGATTTCTTCATAGCATAGACTTCTTGGAACTGGTAGTAGTCACCAGAATAACGCGTCAGCTGTTGATTCTCCACATGATAGACGATATTAATCACATCGTTCAGGAATGGAATATCGTGTGAAATAAGAACAAAGGCATTCTCATAGTTTTGGAGATAGCGCTTGAGCCAGTCAATATGCTCAGCATCCAAGTAGTTGGTCGGCTCGTCCAACAGCAAGATATCAGGCTTTTCAAGGAGGAGTTTAGCCAAAAGCACCTTGGTTCTTTGTCCACCTGACAAAGAGGTTACATCTGTATCCATGCCAAAGTCCATGACACCAAGGGCACGCGCAACTTCGTCAATCTTAGCATCCAAGGTATAGAAATCACGACTCTCCAAACGGTCTTGGAGTTCTCCCACTTCTTCCATGAGAGCATCAACATCAGCTCCATCTTCAGCCATTTCCATATAAAGGTCATTGATACGAGCTTCCGCTTTGAAAAGCTCATCAAAGGCTGTACGGAGAACATCGCGTACCGACTGCCCTTCAGCAAGGACGGAGTGCTGATCCAAGTAACCGGCAGTCACATATTTGGACCACTCAACCTTCCCTTCATCTGGCAGCATTTTACCAGTCACAATGCTCATAAAGGTTGATTTCCCTTCACCATTGGCACCGACAAGACCGATATGTTCTCCTTTGAGAAGACGGAAGGACACATCTTCAAAAATTGCACGGTCACCAAAACCGTGACTCAGATTTTTAACTTCTAAAATACTCATTTTAATTCCTTATCTTGTTTTTATGTAATTGGTTATAGAGGAGCCAAGCCAGATAGCCACCCAAGGTATTAGTCCACAAATCATCAATTTCAAAGACGCGATTAAAATCAAAGAAAAAGTCCAAGACTAACTGCGTACACTCGATTCCAAGACTCACTAGAAAGCTAAAAAGTAGCACCTTTTTTGTTTTCCGCAAGTTTGGAAGGAGATAAAGGAGTTGGAAAACAAGAGGAAAAAGCAAGAAGACATTGAGGATATTTTGTAAAAAAATCCAAAATAATTGTCCTACATCACTCACTTCGCCCAGTTTCCAGAGAGAATTGAAAGGAGTCAAAAGAAAAACCAGGCGTCCAAGATGCTGAATACCTGGAGTTTCCACTCCCACGGGAGAATGTTCTTGAGGAGTAAAGCAAAAATAGACGATACAAATGCTATAGAAAATGACTCCCCAAACCAAAATATGATTATAAGTTTTCTTCATCATTAAGGATTGACTGCTGCGACTGCTTTCTGGCGGTCACGTTTCATTGTGTTAGAGCGCAATTGTCCACAAGCTGCATCAATATCTGTACCATGCTCTTGACGAACAACACAGTTGACCCCTTTTTTCTTAAGCGTATCATAGAAGGCCAGGACGCGCTCTTTAGGACTACGGCTATATTGGTCATGCTCACTAACTGGGTTATAAGGAATCAAGTTGACATAAGACAATTTCTTGATGTTCTTGAGCAATTCAGCCAATTCTAAGGCTTGTTCTACACCGTCATTTACTTCATTGAGCATGATATACTCAAAGGTTACACGACGATTGGTTGTTTCGATATAGTACTCAATAGCAGCAAAGAGTTTTTCAATCGGAAAGGCACGGTTAATCTTCATGATGCTTGAACGCAACTCATTGTTAGGTGCGTGAAGGGAAACGGCAAGATTGACCTGAACTCCTTCATTAGCAAAATCACGAATTTTATGGGCCAAACCTGAGGTTGAAACCGTAATGTGACGAGCACCGATAGCCATTCCCTTGTCATCATTGATGGTACGGACGAAATTCAAGACATTGTTGTAGTTATCAAAGGGCTCACCGATACCCATGACAACGATATGGCTGACGCGTTCGTCCTGACCACGCTCATCAAAGTATTTCTGAACCAGCATGATTTGTGCTACGATTTCACCGTTATTGAGGTCACGTTGTTTCTTAATCAAACCAGAAGCACAGAAGGTACAACCGATATTACAGCCGACCTGAGTGGTCACACAGACTGACAAACCATAGTGTTGACGCATGAGTACTGTCTCAATCAACATACCATCAGGCAATTCAAAAAGATATTTAACGGTACCATCAGCAGACTCTTGAACGATACGCTGTTTCAAGGGATTGACCACAAATTGGTCATTGAGCTTAGCAATCAAATCCTTTGACAGGTTAGTCATTTCTTCAAATGACTGGACACGTTTACGATATAGCCATTCCCAAATTTGGTCTGCACGGAATTTCTTTTCTCCCTGCTCCAAAACCCATTCCTGCATGGTTTGACGTGTTAAACTATAAATTGACGGTTTCATTTCTTCTCCTTATTCTCTACTCACTTCTGACGAATGATAAAATGACGTTGCCCCTTGTCCTCTTTCTGAGAATGCTGGTCTTTCTGACGACGTCTATTTTTCTTATCTGCATTCGGTTTTCGTTTTGTTTGAGCCGGTTTCTTTCCTTTTCTAGAAGGTGTTTCTTCTTCCTTCTTACGTATTTTCTTGTCAAATGATGCTCGCTTAGGGGCTTCATTTTCTAAGACAAAATAAGCACAACCATAACTACAATACTCTAAAAGGTAGTCTTGTAAACGACTGATTTTTTCAAGTTTTTCTTCTGTTCGATCATCCTTGTAAAAACCTCGTAGGCGAAGCTGTTCGTTGCTCCAGTCTCCCACGATATAATCAAACTTTGTTAAGACTTCTGAAAAACGCTGATTAAAAGCCGTCACATCAAAGGCATCCTTGATATTTTCCACCAAGGAAAAAGCTATCCCTTCCGTTTCAACCTTGTCCCCGTGTAAATGAAACTCAGGACCAGGAAACTTGTTATAGTTGTATAATTCAGGTGCAATTTCTTTTCGCATAGATATCCTTTTTCCACGATTACTTAATACTTTATTCTACCATAATTTCTAGCAGTTAGCACGTTTCTCATAAAAATGAAAAAAGTCTGACGATTTTGTCAGACCAAAATAATATAACCTTAAAAAGAGAAGAACAATTCTTCCCTCCAACTATCATTATTTAGCAGCTGCGTACAATTCATCTACTTTGTTCCAGTTGATCACTGAGAAGAAAGCTTTGATGTAGTCAGGACGCACGTTGCGGTATTTTACGTAGTAAGCATGTTCCCAAACGTCCAAGCCCAAGATTGGTTTTTTGCCTTCTGAGATTGGTGTGTCTTGATTTGCTGTTGAAGTCACTTCAAGTTTACCCTCTTTGTTGACAACCAACCATGCCCATCCAGAACCAAAACGAGTTGTTGCTGCTGCAGTGAAGGCTGCTTGGAATTCTTCAAATGAACCAAATGTTGCATCGATTGCTGCTGCAAGTTCTGCTGAAGGAGCTGTTTTTTCAGGAGTCATCAATTCCCAGAAAAGAGCGTGGTTCAAGTGTCCACCACCATTGTTAATAAGCGCTTGACGGATATCAGCTGGGATAGATTCTACATCAGCAAGCAAGGCTTCAAGATCTTCACCGATTTCAGGGTGTTTTTCAAGAGCTGCATTAGCATTGTTGACATAAGTTTGATGGTGTTTGTCATGGTGCAAGTGCATTGTTTCCGCATCGATGTATGGTTCCAAAGCGTCGTATGCATATGGAAGTTCTGGTAAGATAATAGCCATCTGTAATACCTCTTTTTCTTTCTATATGAAAATGATAACGCAAACATTCACTTTTTTCAAGTTTTTTGCTTATAGATGAAGAAATCACTGAAATACTTTCTAATAAAACAAGCAAATCAGCAAGAAACCCACGACAAGATAATCCTGACGCGAGTTGTAGTTTCAAAAAATGTCAATTGGCCTGACTAGCAATCTGTAGGAGTGCCTTTTCAAAAAGGAAACTCTTTTCATAAAGACCTGTCTTAATCTGATAGTCTGTCTCAATCAAATAGGAAATAGCTTGCTTCAAAAAGCTCAAGGAAAGTCCTCTTGAATCTCTCAGCGCAAACTTGATTTGATAGGGATTAGGATTGCGTCCGAGAAAACTGCCTAGACTACTTGCAATCTGCGATTCTGTTTGCCCAGATTCCGCCAAAATCTTCACCTGAGTAAAAGTCCGAAATTGTCCTAACATGACAGCTATGAGCTTAATTTCGTCTTCCCCTTGCAAGGTCAAATCTCTAACCAAGTCACGCGCCTGGTCCATCTTTTTAGTCAGAATAAACTGAGTTAAATCAAAAATATTGTCCTGCAAGGTCTTGGGAATAGCATTGACAATATCCTCTTCCTCGATAACAGAGTCTTCCTTATAGGACTGTAAAAAGAGGAGATTTTTCTGGACTTCGCTAAATTGAAAACCCGACTTGACGAGAAGATTTTCAAAAGAATGATTGGCAAACTGCAGACCTTGTTTCTGGCTCCACTTTTGGAAATACTGGTGCAATTCTTGTTCTTTTGCTTCTACTGCATCAAAGACCTTGGCATCACGCTTAAGTAATTTAACCAACCGTCTTTTACTATCCAGTTTTCCTTCTGCAAAGATTAACAACTTGGTTGTTGGTGAAGGGTTATCAAGGTATTCTTCGAACGACTTGAGCTCATCATCTGTTAAAAAGCGCTTTTTAGCAGTCGTGATATCGACAAAATAATCCAATATCACGATTTTCTCATCCGCAAAGAAAGGAAGGCTAACCAACTCCAGTTCCACATCCTTGTAGACCACTTCTTTCATATAAAAGTAGGCAAAGTTGAGGTCAGCAGAATCATAGCCAATCTGTTTCAACACTTGACTCTTCATAACTTCAAACTGACCCTGGTCTGTCCCTGTAAAAAGGCTCAGGCTCGGTAAATTTGATGAAGTCAACTTCTGACTTTCTTCAATGGCTAGCATCTTCTCTCCTTTCTTCTGATTTTTTAATGAATTTAGTCAATATAGCGCAATTTCCCTCGGAAATCTTCTAGGCTCTCGTACCCTTTTTCCGCCATGATTGCTTTCAGTTCATTGGTAATGCGGTCAAAAGCACTGACGCCTTCTTTGTGAAGGGTGGTTCCCACCTGCACCATACTTGCTCCACAGAGGATATGTTCAAAGGCATCACGACCAGTCAACACGCCACCTGTTCCGATGATTTGGATTTGAGGATTTAAACGTTGATAAAAGGCGTGAACATTAGCTAGAGCAGTCGGTTTGATATACTCACCACCAATCCCCCCAAAACCATTTTTAGGACGAATAACGACAGACTCATCTTCTATATAAAGGCCGTTTCCGATAGAGTTGACGCAGTTGACAAACTTAAGAGGATACTTATTGAAAATAACTGCCGTTTGGTCAAAGTGAACAATATCAAAATATGGTGGCAATTTAATTCCAAGAGGTTTGGTGAAGTAGGCAAATACCTCTGCCAAAATCCGGTCTGTTGTCTCAAAATCATAGGCAATCTGAGGTTTACCTGGAACATTTGGACAGGAAAGGTTTAGCTCAGTCAGACCACGAAACTCACTCTCTTGGACTTTTTTCAAGATAGTATGGGTTTCCTCTGGAGACATGCCGACTAGAGATAGGAAGAAAGTTCGGTTTGGCTCTTTTTCCTGTAAATCCAAAAGATAGTCCAAATAATAGTCTAAGCCATTATTCGGTAATCCCATAGAGTTGATAGAACCAAGTGGAACATCTTGATATCGTGGCTCAGGGTTTCCCTGACGAAAGTCCAAGGTCGCTGTCTTGGTCACAAAAGTTCCTGCCACTGAGTTTTTAACCCCTTCCAGCTCCTCTATCGTCATACAAGCCACACCTGCTGCATTCATCAAACAATTGTCAAACTCAAAACCAGCAATTTGCGTTTTCGTTGATACCATGATTCTGATCCTCCAGATTCCTTTTATTGCTAATATTATACCATATTTTCAGATTTTCTCTTTGAGAAAGATATTTACAAGAAAAAGGTTCGTTTTTTATCTATTTTTAAAAAGTCTCAAAACTAAATTGATAGAATTTTTAGAAAATTTTTGTTTTTTCTCTTTACAGTTAAAAAATTTTCTGCTATAATGACTCATGTAATAAAATATAACAACAAAAGGAGAACGATATGACATCTGCTAAAGAATATATCCAAAGCGTGTTTGAAACTGTAAAAGCTCGTAACGGGCACGAGGCTGAATTCCTCCAAGCTGTCGAAGAATTTTTCAACACTTTGGAACCTGTATTTGAAAAACACCCTGAGTATATAGAAGAAAATATCTTGGCACGTATTACTGAACCAGAGCGCGTGATTTCTTTCCGTGTTCCTTGGGTTGACCGTGATGGAAAAGTTCAAGTAAACCGTGGCTACCGTGTTCAATTCAACTCAGCTGTTGGACCATACAAAGGCGGACTTCGTTTCCACCCAACTGTAAACCAAGGGATTTTGAAATTCCTCGGATTTGAACAAATCTTTAAAAACGTCTTGACTGGACTCCCTATCGGTGGAGGTAAAGGTGGATCAGACTTCGATCCTAAAGGTAAAACAGATGCTGAAGTGATGCGCTTCTGCCAAAGCTTCATGACTGAACTGCAAAAATACATCGGCCCATCACTTGATGTACCTGCTGGTGATATCGGTGTTGGTGGACGTGAGATTGGTTACCTTTACGGTCAATACAAACGCCTTAACCAATTTGATGCTGGTGTCTTGACTGGTAAGCCTCTTGGATTTGGTGGTAGCTTGATTCGTCCAGAAGCAACTGGTTACGGTTTGGTTTACTACACTGAAGAAATGCTCAAAGCTAACGGTAATAGCTTTGCTGGTAAGAAAGTTGTTATTTCAGGTTCTGGTAACGTTGCTCAATACGCTCTTCAAAAAGCGACTGAACTTGGTGCAACTGTTATCTCTGTATCTGATTCAAATGGTTATGTCATCGATGAAAATGGTATCGACTTCGATCTTTTGGTTGACGTTAAAGAAAAACGTCGCGCTCGTTTGACTGAGTATGCAGCTGAGAAAGCAACCGCTACTTATCATGAAGGTTCTGTATGGACTTACGCTGGAAACTATGACATCGCTCTTCCATGTGCGACTCAAAACGAAATCAACGGTGAAGCAGCTAAACGTTTGGTTGCTCAAGGCATTATCTGTGTATCTGAAGGTGCCAACATGCCAAGCGACCTTGATGCCATCAAAGTTTACAAAGAAAATGGTATCTTCTACGGACCTGCCAAAGCTGCCAACGCTGGTGGTGTAGCCGTTTCAGCCCTTGAAATGAGCCAAAATAGTCTTCGCCTTTCATGGACTCGTGAAGAAGTTGATGGACGTCTCAAAGACATCATGACAAACATCTTCAACACAGCTAAAACGACTTCAGAAACATACGGTCTTGATAAAGACTACCTTGCAGGAGCTAACATTGCTGCCTTTGAAAATGTAGCAAACGCTATGATTGCACAAGGTATTGTTTAATACTTGAAAAAAGTTAACAAAAAGCAACATCTAGACAGTTGTTGCTTTTTGTATTTTAAAGAAAATAAACTTGCTAGGTTTTAGAAACAATATCAAAATAGCTATAAGATAATAGCATTTCGATTATACTAAAGTCAAGAAACTATAAAAGTTTTACCGCAAGTTGCACAGGTCAATTCAGTTCCAATGACTCCATCTGTTGGCTTATGACAAGTAGGACAATAAACACGTTTCGCTGATAATCGATAAGATAACTCATCTCGCAATTCTTTCCCCTTAATTTCAATAACATCCTCACCTTGTTCTTCAAACTTAAGAACTGTTATCAAAGCTTTATCATATTGTTTCATACGCGGCTGTTTCAAAAATAAAAAAGATGATATAAGCAAAAATAGGAAAAATAAAACAAACAAAATTGTAACTATTAAAAGCCACATAAAGTAGAAATCATAAAGTAAACCTTCTTTTTTTCCTAAAATCCATCTTATGTAGTTATCAATGTACTGATAAAATTTCAATCCGGTGACAATACATATGAAAGATACTATAGGATAAACAACCTTGGAAATGATTAAACGATATCGTCTCATTTATATTTCCTTTCTAGATAACCATGCACCACAATAATCACATGATTTACCTTGCCCTAGATCAAGCAGATTCTCACCACTACATGATGGACAAATAACGGGATATGTATTTTTGTTAATCTGGTGCT
This sequence comes from Streptococcus mitis, assembly GCF_003942995.1. Taxonomy (GTDB): domain Bacteria; phylum Bacillota; class Bacilli; order Lactobacillales; family Streptococcaceae; genus Streptococcus; species Streptococcus mitis_CV. The sequence goes on from NZ_RJOH01000002.1 coordinate 142,167, forward strand.
TTTCAAATAAAGTGAATAAAGCTTGTATTTGATTTCGTTTCTTGACTTCTTCTTGTCTCCTAGACTCACAATAAGTCATTACCAAAATTAAAATCACACCAAGCAAATACCAAGGAACTAAAAGAAATAAAAATCGAATAGACCATTCCCTAGATTTTTCATATTCAAAAAATGATGATAAAATGATTAAAACAAGCATTTGAAGTAAATTCTTCTGTTTTAATTTCTTTAAGGAAAAGGAATCTTTAATTGTTTCTCGAAACAAATATAAAATAATTAAGGCAACTATTACATAGGGTAAATTTTGAAATGTTAAAAATAAAAAGCTGATCACAATAGGAATGCCCACAAACTTTGCCAAAATTATAAAATCAAGATTTTTCAATATAAAGATTCTTGGTCCATCTTCTAGAGAAAAGATTGCAAGTGATAAAACTACAAAACAGAGTATTACTATATTCGAAATTAACCAATGAAAGCCTTTTTTCCAATTATTCTTAATATACTGCTTCACCTATCTTCTCCTCTAGTTGCTATATACTCTCTATAAAGAGCTTTTCCATTATATATCTCATCCAAAGCTTTGACTTTAATTTTTATATTTTCTAAAACACCGAAGCTATAAAATGCAAAGGAAGACAAAAAGANACCTGATAAAGAAAAAATAATAGGAATCAATATTGAGAAAATCGGCTCACCATGTTCTAGAAATAGAGTTACGGTCCATAGTGAAATAAAAAATGTTGCACTTGTCAATCCCATAAAAAGTATACTTAATAAACGAAACACTTGGTACATCTACAATATCCTCCTGTCATAGAACTTGTCTAAGTAAATCCCTTACTCTCTTAAAAAATTTCCAAATACTCTTCATGACCCTTTGTATTTATTCATACATTTCCATACTTAGAATTACATAAATTGAATGATTTAAAAATACAAACAAAGAAATCTTAGTTTTCAGATTTCTAAGAAAAAGGGAAATTCTGGCAATACCAGACTTCCCAAATAAAACAAAAGTAAATTTGAAAATACAAAAAATCAAAGATTAAAGATAATACTTAAACTAGATTGATATAAAAATGATTTTTCCAATAATTTGAATTATCTTTCGTGCCCGCAATTAGAACAGAAGTTTGCTCCTTCCAAAAAAGCAGTCCCGCATTGGCTACAAAACTTAGCTAAGCCTGTTTCTCCTTTGAGGTCAGTTTGATGCTGATTAACATCTTTGTCAAATGAATTCCTATCTTCAATCTGATTCACCAAGTTGCTAAATTTAGCTCCCAAGGAAAGTCCCATAGCTATTTCCACGCCTGCTCCCATTAGATTTCCTGCAGAATCATTATTTTTTGCTGCCTCTTCTAAAAGATTAAATTGTCTCTCTTCTTGATAAGTATACTCTTCAATATCTCGACCAGCCTGCTTGCTTTTAGCTTCCAAAATTTGCTTGTGGAATTTAAAGATTTCTCTATATCCATTGCTATTCTGATTTACCTTTAAAGCCTCAATGTTAAATTCCTCAATACTAATTCCATATTTAGAAAAATGGCTGGATAAAATAGCTGACAAAGCAACAGACATATCAAAACTGTGCATCTCAATATCAAGAATTGGAATCTTATGGTTGTATATTACTTGTGAAATAGCTGAACTAATCAACCCACTAACAGTTTGTCTAAAGCGTTTTTGTAAAATAGGAGCTGTTATAATATCGGGGTGACTTGGCATAAATTCTAATATAAAAGCTTCTAAGTCTACAATTCGAGGAATGAAATTCCCATGTATTTTCAATTCTACAGGAATATCACTTTCTGGATCTCGAACCATTATAGGAGAAGAAGTTCCCCATCCAATCGGTTGTAAATCATACATATTCACAAACCACAAAAACAATGAGTCAGACGAAATACCTCCACTTAGAAAGTTTTTTATTCCTGAAACTACTTGAATATCATATCCTTCAATCTTATGTTTACCAGCATCATAAGTAGTTACTGCTCTTCCATTTGAAAACAATACAGCACACTGACCAGGGTTTACAATTACAGTTGCTCCTATCTTGATATTCGTTTTAGGATGTCTCCAAGCAAGTATATTCCTTGTATCTTCACCTTCATAACGAATAACATCAAACAAATTTAATGCCATCTTTTCTCCTCTAAAATGAAAACTATAAATTATAAGATTAATCTTCNATACCTATATTACTATTATATAACCCCTTTGTTGAAAAGGCAACTCATACTTATAAATTATTATCTTTGGAGCAATCCCCTATATAAGTTGTTGATGTCTTGGATAAAATTTACAAGTAGTTTTGCCCCATTTGTGCCCCATGACCGATAAAAAGAAAAACCGCTACTCCTAAGAATAGCGGTTTAATCATATTTTTAAGCTACTAATGTAGTCGCTCTATTATTTAAGAGTAACTGAAGCTCCAGCTTCTTCCAATTTAGCTTTGATTTCTTCAGCTTCTGCAGTTGCAACGCCTTCTTTAACAAGTGCTGGTGCACCGTCAACAAGTTCTTTAGCTTCTTTAAGTCCAAGACCTGTGATTTCACGTACAACTTTGATAACGCCAACTTTTTTGTCGCCTGCAGATGTCAATTCAACGTCGAATGAATCTTTAGCAGCACCAGCGTCAGCAGCACCAGCTGCAGCAACAGCTACAGGAGCAGCTGCAGTTACACCAAATTCTTCTTCGATAGCTTTTACAAGGTCGTTCAATTCAAGGATTGAAGCTTCTTTAATTTCAGCAATAATGTTTTCAATGTTCAATGCCATTGTTATTTCCTCCAAATATGTTTTAAATTTATAATAGATTTTCGTAGCTAGGCTACGCTGCGTAGCTTAAGATTAAGCTGCGTCTTCTTTGTTGTCTGCAACCGCTTTGACTGCAAGAGCAACGTTGCGCACTGGCGCTTGAAGTACAGAAAGGAGCATAGAAAGAAGTCCTTCGCGGTTTGGAAGAGTTGCAAGAGCAAGAATCTCTTCTTTAGATGCGACAGCGCCTTCGATTGCACCACCTTTGATTTCAAGTGCTTCAGCGTTTTTAGCAAAATCGTTCAAGATTTTCGCTGGTGCGATAACATCTTCGTTAGAAAATGCTACTGCAGATGGTCCAACGAATACTGATGCAAGATCTTCAAGACCAGCTTTTTCAGCTGCACGACGCAAGATTGAGTTTTTAATGACTTTATACTCAACTTCGCTTCCACGAAGCTCACGACGAAGAACTGTATCTTGCTCAACTGTCAAACCACGAGCGTCTACAACGACGATAGATGCAGCAGCTTTCATTTTTTCAGCTACTACGTCAACTAGTTCCGCTTTTTTAGCAATAATTGCTTCACTCATTAGTGTGTTCACCTCCGTTATTATTTTGCTTGGGGAATTTTTCCAAAAGAAAAACGCGCCCAAACCTAGACACGAAAGTACAATACGCTTCTTTTTACATGATACGTTTTGTCCTCGGTAGGATATTTATGAGTCGAGCTCCCCTACTGTCTTAGGCAGTTTTTTCAAACCGTATATAAGTATAGCATAGTTAAAAAAAGAATGCAAGATTTTTGCAAACTTTTTTAAAATTTTTTGTGATTTTTCTTTTAAAGTTCTACTGTCAGGGCTTGACCTTGCTTAACAACCTGTTCTCCAGCAATATAAACATCATCAACATCACTGGACTTGACAGCATAGACTAGGTGAGAGAGCATATTTTCTTGGGGTTGAAAATGGATTTTCCCTTGTGGTTGAATAACGAGAAAATCTGCCTGCTTGCCGACTTCCAAACTTCCTATCTGATGTTCTATCCCTAGGACCTTAGCCCCTTCGATTGTCAGTGCCTTGAGGGCTGTTTCGATAGGAAATTGGCTGGCATCTCCACTTTTCATCTTCTGAAGAAGGGCTGCTGTCCGTCCTTCCTCAAACATGTCTAAATTATTATTAGAAGCGACCGAGTCAGTCGCAATTCCTACTGCTATTCCTGCTTTTTGCAGTTGGATGATGGGAGCAATCCCTGATGCCAGTTTGAGGTTACTGATAGGATTGTGGGCAATAGACACTTGAGAAGTTGCCAAGCGTTCAATTTCTCTCTCGTTTAGTTCGACCCCGTGAGCAAAGACAGACGGATGATCTAAGTAACCCAGTTCTTCTAGAAAAGCAAGGGGGCGTTTGCCGTAGCGTTTCAGGATAATTCCTGACTCCTCCTTGGTCTCAGCCACATGGATATGGATAGGAATATTCAACTCTTTTGCCATATCCAAGCTTTCTGCCAGCAAGTCTCTACTACAGCTGTAGGGAGAATGTAGGGCTACCATCACCTTGAAATTTGGATTTTTATATCCAATAATTTCCTCAATGATTGCTCGAGTTCTGCTTATCGTCTCAGCAGTTGTTTCTGTCTCCGAAGAAAAGAGGGTTGGTGAGAAATAACAACGCATCTTGGAAGTTTTCACTGCCTGATAAATCCGCTCAATATCCACACCATTGGGATTATACATATCATTAAAGGTTGTTGTTCCTGACTGGAGCATCTCTGTCAGAGCTTCTTTGACCGCCTTAGTAGTCATGTCGGGAGTAAATCCTGCTTCTGCAGGCCAGATATAGTCATTGAGCCATTCATGGAGATTGCTATCATCTCGAATTCCTCTCAATCCGGTCATAGCAGAATGGGTGTGGCAATTAACCAAACCAGGCATAATCCAGGCTCCCTGATAGTCTATAATCTGCTCAGCTTGCTCTAAAATCTCTGGCTTCTCTTGACCGACATAGACGATTTGAGAATCCTTAACGGCTAAGATACCATTCAGATAAACATGGAAATCTTGATCACAAGTCACGATATTTACATGCTGATAGACTTTCATTGTTTTTCTCCTTCTAAGGCCTTGATTTTTTCTAGCTATTGTAACAAAAAAGTCACCCGAAGGCAACTTTTTTTGTCCATAAGACTTCAAAGTAGAAAGGATTATTCAGAGCTAAAAGCTGCAGCTTGCTGCATTTGGTAATACTTACCCTTTCTAGCCATGAGATCCTGATGATTGCCATGCTCCACGATGTCACCATCCACCAAGACAAGAATCATATCCGCATCCTGAATGGTTGACAAGCGGTGGGCGATGATAAAACTTGTGCGCCCCTTCATGAGTTTAGCAAAGGCATCCTGAACTAGCACTTCTGTCCGTGTATCGATGGAGGAAGTCGCCTCGTCTAAGATAAGAATCTTTGGAATAGCCAGAAAGACTCGGGCAATGGTCAAGAGCTGGGCTTGACCAACAGAAAGAGATTCTCCAGCATTTTCCAACTTGGTATCATAGCCTTGAGGTAACTGTTGGATGAAAAAGTCTGCATTGGCTGCTTTGGCAGCAGCAATCACCTGCTCCCGACTGCCTTCAGGATTTCCAAAGGCAATATTGTCATGAATGGTTCCTTGCTTGAGCCAGGTTTCTTGGAGCACCATACCAAACTGCTGCCTCAATGACGCTCGGGTATAGTCGTAAATGGAACGACCATCCAGCAAGATATCTCCTGAATTAATAGGATAAAAACGCATAAGGAGATTGATTAGAGTTGATTTTCCAGCACCTGTCGGACCAACAATAGCAACCTTGCTACCAGCTGGAATATCAATAGATAAATCCTTAATCAAAATCTTTTCAGGATAGTAGCCAAAAGAGACATGTTTAAAGGAAATAGCTCCCTTAACTTGGTCACTGGTCAAGACTTCCTTACCTGTTTCAGCCACCTCAGAACTTTCTAATACAGCATAGACGCGCTCTGCGCAAGCGAGAGCACTTTGCAACTCGGCTAAAACAGAAGAAATATCATTAAAGGGCTTGGTGTACTGTTGGACATAGTTCAAAAAAGTCACTAAACGACCGATGGTCAAGGTAGAGCCTATCATGATACGATAAGCTCCCACTCCAGCTAAAAGTGCGTAAATGAGTGCATTTACAAAGCGAGTCGAAGGATTGACCGTTGAAGAATAAAAGATGGCTGACTGAGAATAGCCTGAGTAGTTGTCATTAGCCTCACGCAATCTTTGGATAAACTCTGTTTGAGCATTAAAGGACTGGATAATAGTCTGCTGACTAAGCGATTCTTCAATCAACTGAGTCTGAATTCCCCTTGTCTCTGTTTGCTTTTGGAAGAGATGATAGGAGCGTTTGGCAATAAAGCGTGAGATTACCATAGACAGTGGCGTCAACAGCAAGACTAAGAGAGTCATGAGGAGATGAATTTGAAGCATAGCTAGAATACTAACCAAAATCATTAAGACACCAATAAAAAATTGGTTAAAAATCATGGTCAAGCCAGCTGCCAACTGTTCGATGTCTGTAGTTACACGACTAACCATCTCACCACTTCCTTGCCGATCCACAAAGGCAATCGGTAAACGGTGGAGCTTATGGATGATTCGCTCTCGTAAGTCTCTGGTATAAGAGAAAATTAGGCGATTATAGAGGAGAGGATTGGCCCACTGTACAAGGGTATTTCCTATGACTACCAAGATCATCTGAAGAAAAATTTGCCAAAAAACTGGTGAAGAACCAGCCACTAGGACTTGATCGATGACCTGCCCAATCAAAATAGGTAGGTAGATTGATAAGCCAACTTGGGCAATAGTTCCTAGAAAGGCTAGGAAAAGGAGGAAGGGATGGTTTGCAAGGTCTTTAGCCAAACGTGTGAGTGTTTGATTTGCAGTTTGTCGTCTCATGCTAGTCCTCCTTACCATGTTGGGATGCATTGATTTCGCGATAAACTTGACTAGATTTCATCAAGTACTCGTGCTTGCCGATAGCTAGTAACTCACCTTTTTCCAAGAGGAGAATCTGGTCAACCATCTGGATTGTCGAAGTCCGTTGAGAAATCAAGATTAAACTTGCATTTGGTAGGTTTTCTCGGATAGCTTTCAAGAGCTTAGACTCGGTGATAGTGTCCAGTGCCGAGGTAGCATCATCTAGGATGAGAAATGGAGCTTGGCGCAAGACTGCGCGAGCAATAGACAGCCTTTGTTTTTGTCCACCTGAAAAATTTCGACCTCCTGCCTCAACTAGGGCATCTAAGAGTTCTTCCTTATCACTGACAAAATCCTTTGCTTGCGCAATTTCCAAGGCCTGCCAGAGTTCTTGGTCAGTTACTTCTTGATCTAAACCTAGAGTCAAGTTGGAACGAATGGTTCCTTTAAAGAGTTCGACCTTTTGGGACACATAGGCAATCCAAGACCGCCACTGCTCCAAATTAAGAGGGCTACGTCCATCTCGATAAAGGTCAATGCTCCCCTTGTCTGCTGGATAAAGGCCAAGGATGAGTTGCACCAAACTTGATTTACCAGAACCCGTTCCCCCAATGATACCAAGGATTTGACCTTGCTTCATATCAAAGGAAATGTCTCTCAGAGAAGGCTTGGCCGCATCAGGATAGCTAAAGGTCAGTTCTTGGACTTGTAAAACCTGATTTCTAGTAGCTTGCTTTTGTTCTAATTCTGAATGAATATCTTCTGGAACCTCAGCAAAGACTTCCTCGATTCGCTTGGCAGAGATATAGGACTGGTTGAGAGAATTGATCAGCATGGCTAGCTTGACCAATTCCACCAAGATCTGTAGTAGATAATTAATAAGGGCAATGAGAGCACCTTGACTGAGTAAACCTCCCTGAATTGAAACATATCCCTGCCAGATAATAACGAGGAGAGTTCCATTGACAATCAGATAGGTCAGGGGTGTTAATAAACTGGACCAGAAACCTGTCTTTTCTTGTAATCTAGCATAGACTTGGTTAAGGGTTTGAAAAATATGTAACTCTCGTTTTTCTTGACCAAAAGCACGAATAACGCGCATACCTTGTATTTGCTGACGCGTTTCTTGAACCAGTTGGTCCGTTTTCTTTCTGAGACTACTGTAGAGAGGATTGACCAGTCGAGAGAACCCTACAATAACAATGGTCAAAATGACAACCATGACCAAGAACCAGAAAGTCAGCTCAGCTGAAATGCGATAGGCCATAAAAATGGCTCCAAAAACGATAATAGGTGCTCGCAAAAAGAGGCGCAAGAATTGATTGATCCCAGTCTGAATCTGGTAGGTATCCGAAGTCAAGCGAGTCACCAAACTAGAAGTTGTCAAACGGTCTCTACTGTCCTTAGGTAAAGACAAAATATGACGATAAAGATCATCTGTCAGTCCTTTGGCAAATCCAACCGCAGCCTTAGCTGAGTAGAACTGGGCTATTAAGGCCACTACAACACCAATTACTGCAAAGATAAGAAGCAAACCAATCTGCATCCAGAGATGACCTTGATTTTTTTGGGGCAATGATTGGTCAACAATCCCAGCAATCACCATGGGAACCAAGAGCTCAAAAACAGCTTCTAACAACTTGAACAAAGGTGCTAAAATCGATTCTCTGATGTAGGGTTTAAAGTAAGATAGTAAGTGTTTCATAAATCCCTTCTATTCGTTTTCTAGAAATGAAGAAAGTGGGAAGCACCCACCATCTCTGATTTATTTGTTTAAGTAAGGTAGTAGATAGCCATAGCCTGCTTCTTCCATCTCATCCTTGGCCACAAAGCGCAAGGAAGCAGAATTGATACAGTAACGGAGGCCACCAAACTCACGCGGTCCATCTGTGAAAACATGGCCCAAGTGAGCATTCCCCGACCGAGAACGAACCTCAATTCGCTCCATTCCATGGCTGAGATCCTTGTAATAATGAATCAATTCCTTGGAAATCGGACGGCTAAAACTTGGCCAACCACAACCTGAGGCAAACTTATCCTTGGCAAAAAAGAGTGGCTCACCTGTCGTAATATCTACATAAATCCCTTCTTCAAAGGTTTGGTCATAGGCATTGGTAAATGGAGCCTCTGTAGCAGCTTCTTGGGTAACACGATAGGATTCTTCAGATAAACTGCCCTTTAACACCTCTTGACTAGGCTTTTCATAGTGAGAGGCATCAATCAATGGCTTCTCAGCATCGGTCACATCGATATGACAGTAACCTGAAGGATTCTTCTTCAGATAGTCTTGGTGGTAATCTTCAGCTAAAATATAGTGGCGAAGTTTCTCCACCTCTACTGCAATCTTTCGCCCAAGCATGCGCTCCTGCTCCTGCACCACTGTATAGATAGTTGGCAAGTCTGCTTCATCCTGGTAATAAATCCCGGTCCGATATTGGCGACCACGGTCATTTCCTTGTTGATTGACTGATAATGGATCAATAACACGGAAATAATAAAGTAAAATTTCTCTGAGTGAGACTACCTTCTCATCGTAAATTACTTGAACCGTTTCTGCATGGTCTGTTTCTTTGAGCAACTGGTAATTGGTCGTTTCGACTTGACCATTAGCGTAGCCAACACTGGTTGCTAATACGCCAGAAATTCGGGAAAAATACTCCTCTAAACCCCAAAAACAACCGCCTGCTAAATAAATTTCTGCCATCTTTATTTCTCCTTTATCAAGTTTTTAACTAATACTCTTCGAAAATCTCTTCAAACCACGTCAGCTTTATCTACAACCTCAAAGCGGTGCTTTGAGCAACCTGCGGCTAGCTTCCTAGTTTGCTCTTTGATTTTCATTAAGTATAAACTTCTTTTCAAAAAAAGGATAGGAAGCCCTCTGGTCGAGAGTTTCCCCATCCTATCTTCTATTCTTTATTTTGCTTCGACACGGACACCTTGAGTATCAACCTTCAAGTCATGAAGCTTTCCTTTGAAGGGTTGCTTTTCCAATTCTGCCTTAATCGTTGGCATCTTGTCATGAGAAGCCAAGACCATAACTGTCGGCCCAGCACCAGAGAGGTAGGTTGCATAGGCACCATTTTCTTTGGCTACTTGCTTAATCGTCGCAAATTCTCTCACCAAGTCCTGACGATAGCGCTCGTGGAAGAGGTCTCCCTCGATTGCTTGCCCAGCAGTCGCCATGTCTCCTGCCAACAAGGCCGCAACCGCCACATTGGCGATAGAACTAGCTGCAACAGCTTCCTTATAGGACAATTTCTTAGGCAAGACACCACGACTGTCTCGAGTACGCAATTCATAGTTAGGAATATAAGCTAAAAAATCACACTCTGGGAAGTCTGCTACGATAGCAGAAACTTGTCCATCAACAGAGCTTGCAATAACGAGATTACCATAAATGGCTGGAGCCACATTGTCAGGATGTCCTTCAATCTTAGTCGCCAACTGCAATTTTTCATGATCAGACAAGTTGAGATTCCCCAGCTGGTTAGCTAGTTCAATCCCAGCAACAATAACAGAGCTAGAAGAACCCAAACCACGCGCCAAGGGAACATCACTGGTCATTTTCAAACGTCTTGGTTGCAAGTCTGGTACAATTTGCAAAGCGATTTTGAGCAAGAGATTGCGCTCGTCATGTGGAATCCATTTGCCAATCTGGTGTTCAATCAGCCACTCATCTCGTTCTTCACATACCTCAATTTGAAGATACTTGGTTACAGCTACACCGACCGAGTCAAAACCTGGCCCAATATTGGCACTGGTTGCAGGTACAATAATTTTCATCTTATTCTCCTAGCACCTTGAAGGTATTCAAGAGGTCAAATTCTGAAACCTTCTTCAATTCAGCTGAGACATTTTCAAGCTGGGCTTTATTAATCTTGTGTGTGATGATCACGACACGCGCCTTGTCCTCCTCTTTGCCATCTTGGAGAATTTGCTTGAAGGAAATATCTTGAGCATTAAAAATTTCAGCCAACTTCAAGACCTGACCTTTTGAGTCTGGTGCCAAGATTGAGAAGTAGTAGTTTGCTTTAACATCCTCAGGATTTGCCAAGACCAAGTCACGGCTGTATTCGTTGAAGTCTTTACCGATGGTTCCATCATTCAGGCGACGAACGATACGAACAATATCAGCTACAACACTTGTTGCAGTTGGTTTTTGACCAGCACCTGGTCCGTAGTACATAGACTCACCAATACCGATAGATTCTACAAAGACAGCGTTCATTACGCCATTCACACTGGCAAGTGGATGCGCTTTAGGAAGGAAAGTTGGAGTTACTTCTGCAGCAATTCCTGAAGGAGTTTCCTCAATAGAACCAACCAATTTCACTACATAACCCAAGTCTTGGGCTACAGCTACGTCTTCTGGTGTGATGTTGCGGATTCCCTTGTGGGCTACATCGTCAAAGGCAACCTTCATGCCAAAGGCAAATTGGCTCAAAATCACCATCTTGTAGGCTGCATCAATCCCATCTACGTCATTTGTCGGGTCGCTTTCTGCAAATCCTAGACGTTGCGCTTCCGCAAGAGCATCATCGTAAGACCAGCCTTCTTCCACCATCTTGGTCATCATGAAGTTAGAAGTTCCGTTGACTACTCCAAGCACGCGCGTGATTTTATCAGAAGCCAAGGAATTTGCCAAGGTACGAAGAATTGGAATCCCACCAGCTACTGCTGCTTCGTAGTAAAGTGCTACCTTGTTAGCTTTAGCGATTTCTAACAATTCTGCACCATGGACAGCCAAAAGGTCCTTGTTAGCAGTAACAACGTGTTTTCCAGCTTCCAAGGCACGAGTGATAAAGGTTTTAGCAGGTTCGATACGCCCCATCAATTCCACTACGATCGTAATGTCTTGATCTGACAAAATGTCATCCACATTGGTTACAAAGTTAAAGTCATTCCCTGCTGCAAGCAAGCGATTCTTTTCATCTTCATCCTTGACCAACACCTTGGCAACTTCAATCTCTGAATGTGCTGATTGATTGATTTTTTCTCCATTTTCCTTTAGGAGGAAAGGCACACCACTTGCAACGGTACCAAATCCTAGTAAAGCAATTTTAACTGTCATGTTTGTCTCCTCGAAATTTTCTAATATAGCCATTATAACAGAATTTTGTGAAAATTCCTATTATAGTAAATCACTATTTCAGTCTAGAAAAGAAAAAACGAATCAAACGATTCGTTCTTCTTAAAATCTAGAAAAAGCTTTCCAGAAAGGATTATCCAATCTTTTGCAGATTAATCACCGCATCGTGATTGATCAAGACTTGGCCATACTCCTGCAAGACTGAACGACTGATGTCACTATCGTCCGCAAACTCGCGCATACGAGCCAACAGCCAAGCTGGATATGGACTTGGATGATTTTCAATATCTACTAAAATGGTCAAATAATAGCGTTCATTCATCTTGTAGAGTTCAGAAGTTTCCATCTCAAAAGTCACTGTCTGGGCAAAAGCAACCAAGTCAGCCAACTTAGCAAAAGAAAGGATGTAGTAGATGTAAGGCTCTTTCTTGCTCTCAGCTTCTTGTTCAGCCTGCTCCTGCTCTTCTTCCTTGGCTTCGACTTGCTCTAAAGATTGAATGGCTTCGATATCATCCTTAGTTTTGTCTGCGATGCTCTTTTCTAAGGTTTTAATAAACTCATCTGGTGACATTTGGGCCAATTCTTCCATATCTGGTAAATTCGATAAGTCTTCAAAATCTAGATTTTGGTCAATCTTTGATTTGGTTACAAAGACATCTACCTTATCAGGTTTTGGAGTCACACGGAAGCTCAACATACCTGTATCCAAAAAGCTATCAGGCATCTCTAATTCATCCAAGATAGCATAAAAGAACTCTTCTGTTTTTTCTTGAGGAACAAGAAAGTCAGCAATCTCCATTCCTCGATCCATCAAATCCTCTAAAGACATCGTGATTTTTAAAGTTGTATCACTAATTTGTTTCATTTTCATTGCTAGTAACCTCATACTTTCAGTTCTATCTATTATACTAGATTTTTACGATTTTATCAAAAGAAGGCTCCTCTGTCGAGATAGATTTTCCATAGGGTAACTTCTGTAGAAGACTCTAATACTCTTCGAAAATCTCTTCAAACCACGTCAGCTTTATCTGCAACCTCAAAGCGGTGCTTTGAGCAGCCTACGGCTAGCTTCCTAGTTTGCTTTTTGATTTTCATTGAGTATAAAAGAAAATTTCTGCAGACAAATAGAAAAAGCCTTCAAAATCGGCTCTTGCCCAACTTTGAAGACCTAATACATTAGAAAGTTTATAGTTTAAAGGTTGCTACACCGAGGATAGAACGATTTAAGTTTCGAAGAATTTGAAGACTTTGCTCAAATTTCTTATAACGAGTCACTCCGTATTCTTCAACAAGAAGGACGGTATCTCTTTCTAAAAGAGATGGTACATCTTGTAAATCTACAAAATGCATTCCTTTCAAAGCCTCTTGATTTTGTTTTAATTTATCTAGAATAGCTTTATTTGAGCTAACAATAGTCAATTCTTGTCCAGCATTTTTGTATGACAAGACATCTGCTAGGTTGGCAATTGTTGTGATCTCTGTTACAAAATCAATTTGATATTGAGAAAAATCACCTGCTCTATTGATTGTTGGATTAAAGAGATAAACCAATACATTTCCCATCACAACCAAAATCACACAGACTACTCCAATAACAGCTAAACGTAGAATCAAGTTTTTCACATTCAAGCCAAGCGCTGTCTCACCGTTTGCATTCAATTCTTTAGAGTTGATAGTTTCCAATTTTTCAATTTTTACATTTGCATAAGTGTGTTTAAATTTCTCAATCAATCCATCAATTTTTCGCTCCAACAAGTCATTAGCATCTTTACTTGGTGTCAAAATTTTCACACCAACCCCTGCATCGTCAATCATATAGTAGACAGTCAGTTTTTTCCACCAATAATCATTCGTAGAATTTTTCAAGGTTGTTTCTGTCGTATCTAATTCACTGGCAATTTTTTTCAGTTCACTCGGTTCTACATCATTGAAAAGATAAGCTCCATTCAAATTCCCATCAATCAATTTACCATAGAAATCACTATAACCACCAATTTGGTGATTCAAAATCGTTTTAGCTGAATCTTCTGGAGGAGTAATTTTATAGCTAAGATAAGTTGAATAACTTGTTGTGTCTTTGACAGTATTTTTATTCTTAACTGCTTTAATTGTAAATGGTACAGCAATGAGAGCAAATAAAGCTATGAGAGCTAAAATATTTACTTTTCGTTTTTTGTAAAGATTTGCAAACAAATCAGCTACTGAATAATGTTCAAACATGATTTTTTTCTCCTTTGTTTAGTAGATACTGGTTTTCTTTTGTAAGCATTTTTGCTACGAATATAATCACAAGAACAATTCCCCAGAATTGCATTGTAAATAGATTGAAGAAACTTTCTGAAAAGCTACTTCTTGGCATAAAGAATAGATTATTCAAGATGAGTAGGGACAAGGCAAATAGAATTGTTCTTGAGCGGTAGGCTACTTGCAACATGGCTATAAATAGCATACCGAGTAAGAGACTAAGTAGAAAGACTCCTATCATACCATAGTCTGTATACAACTCCATAATATAACTACTTCCGATACCATGTCCTTTCAAATATTCCTTATTCAAAACAAGATAGGATAGATTGTGGGCATAACTATTACTATCGATAGCCAATTCCACACTATTGGTTGTATGCTCAAAGGTTTTTCCTCCGAAAATGGCCCCTAAACTCCCCCTTGCAAAATAATCAAGAACAGGACCAAAAGTAAAATTACGGAAATCTCGGTAAGGGAGGCTACTGTTAAATAGAAAACCTCGAGCCAAAACACCAAAACTGGTTCCTTGTTTATAGATAAAGTCAAGCAGGATATCCCAGAAACCTGTATGGGAAACTTGGACATTATCCCGTACATAATTGAGCACTCCCATCGCTAACATGAGAATAGGAGAACCTACAAAAATCGCTAACTTCTCTTTAAACCCAATCCATTTTCCCTTTTCAGTTTGCTCCCGCATAAAGTAATAAACAAAAGCAAATAAAATACTTAAAATAAAGGGATTTCGTGTCCCGATTGCCAAATGAATGGTATTGGCTGCAATAAAGGAGACAAGCACTGCTGTTGCCTGCCATTTCTTTGGCTTGGTTGCCAAATACATACACATTGCATAGACCGTAAATGTTGATAAGATATAGGTAAAATAAGGCAGTTTACTTTCAAAGTTTGCATAGTAGGCATAGTAGGAAGTCTGCAAGCGATACAGGAGCCGTTCAAATAAGCGAATGAAATAGAAAGGATAGGTTAGAAGAAAAACTCCTAGCGATACAAAGCGCAACCGCTTGATGTAAACCTCTTTTAGAGAACTTTCTATCTTCGATACTTGTATTTTCTTTCTAGCTATAAAATAGCGAGCTAGGAGCCCCCCTGTGGTCAATCCCAATATCGAAACCATGACAACTATAAAGGCAAAACGATAGGCTATGGGATGATAGGTATCCAAAGCGCCATCTCTAAAATAATCAATGGTCGGCCTTGATACCAGAAATACAAAAATAGTTAAAAAGAAAATAAAATGGATTAAGTAATACTTGATATCATTCCAACAAGCAATTAAGCTACTAACCAGTAAGAACAATAAAGTAGAAAGCAAGCTAACATTGTTATTATTAAACAGATATACAATTCCACTTACTAGCGTCAAGGCATAACTGACTATGGTCAAACTAAATAATAATCGTTTTCCATCAATCACTTGCTCACCCCCGTTCTAATGTAATTTTTTAGATTTTTCAATATTTTTTAGTAATAAGAATCGGTATAAGGAAATATTTATGAATAGAGCCAAAGCACTAATTCTTCTACCCTTACGAAAAATTGGATTCCTAGCAATAGTAAAGGCATGGCCTTTTAAAAAACGATGAATCTGAGAATAGGCTTCAAATTGTTTATACTGATCATCTAGTAACATCTTATCCAGAATAAAGAAGTGGGCATAGGCCAATCTGAAAAAAGCAACCTCTTTCAAGTCAGGATAGTTTTTCACAACTTCATTGTAAAACTTTTGATAGATATCAATATAGGCTAAATCCTTCTCTGCATAGGGTTTAGTCGTAATACTATCCCCTCTATGGAAATAGTAATAATAGGGTTTGGTATTAACAACGTACTTCTTAGCCAACTTGATTAAATCAAAATGATAATAAGCATCTTCATAAATCAATCCCTTTGGAAAGGATAGGGCAGTTGCAATCTCTCTCTTGATTAGCTTATTACAAATCGTTCCAGGTATTTTTTCACCTATAAGGTATTCCTTTAGAAATGTTTGAGAATCACAGACAAAATACTCATCCTGATTGGCTGACTGTGGACTTTCATCATTAGCATAGACATTCATGACACCACAGCTCGAGACATCCGCATCTTCTTGAATTAATTGCTCATATAAGCTCTGAATCATTTCTGGATGGATATAATCATCTGAATCAATAAAAATCAGATAATCTCCGTGAGCCTGTTTCATTCCATCGTTTCGTGCTTGCGACAAACCTTCATTCTTTTTATGAAGCACTGACACCCTATCATCTTGTTCAGCGATTGAATCACACAAGCGACCACTTTCATCCGTTGCTCCATCATCAACAAGAATGATTTCCAGATTCTGATAGGTCTGCTTCTGAATGGAAGCTATCGATTTTTCTAGGTACTGCGCCACATTATAGACTGGCACAATGACACTAATTAATGCAGTTTCCATGCTACTCCTCTAATAGTTTTTCTACTTGTTCGATTTGTTTGGCAATTGTAAATTGCTGAATGAATTGGTTAGCCTCATTGACATCGAAGTTTGAGGCAGAGGTCATGTAGTTCGTAATTGCCTGAGCTGCCTCTTGATTGCTCTCAATGATTTGTCCAAATCGTCCTTCTTGGGATAATTCCTCAGCCCCTCCGACATCCGTAGAGACAAAAGGAAGTCCCAGACTCAAGGCTTCCACATACACTCCAGGAAAACCTTCTTGTTTAGACATAGACAAGAGAACTTTCGTCTGAGATAAATACTGATAAGGATTTTTTTGATAACCAAGGAAATGTACATAGTCTTCAAGCTTATATTCTTTGACTCGTTTTTTCAGTTCCTCTTCCATATCCCCAGCCCCTATAAAGTAGAGATGATAGTTTTTTCCCTCTCGGTGTAATAATCGTATCACTTCCACCACACGGTCAGAACCCTTATTTTCCTCAATCCGTCCAATGGTACAGATACTTTGAGGCGCAATCTCGATATCAATTTTCTCTTGAGATTTTTCTAGAAGACTCTTAAAATCATATCCATTGTAGACCGTCTGTAATTTCGAAGCATAATCTGGATAGACTTCCTTGATAGAATGACTGGTCTTTTTTGAAATTCCTACAATGGTATCCGCAGCATCCAACTGGCGTCTATGTGATTCTCTTTTTGAACTATCCTTAAGAAATTCTTCGATACTTCCATGAATCCAAGAGATCTTCTTGACTTCTTTTCTTTTAGAGAACAAAAGTGGAGGATTCATAATGGTAAAGGAAACCTCAACATCATAGTCATCTTTCACCAGTAAGCGACGTGTCAATCTTGGAAAATAAATTCTCATTCTCCACAAAAGAGCTCGAATCCATCTGGCTTGGCGATAATCCTGAAAGGATTTTAAAATGCGTACATGCTTGGGAACAGATTCGTATCCCTTATCAAAATGTTCCATTTCCAGAATATCAATATCATACTTTTCTGGATCTAGATTTGAAACAATGGTAGATAGAATCTTCTCTGCTCCACCCCCGAGAGAAAAAGACCACATAAAAAATAATATTTTTTTCTTAGCCACCATATTCTCCCTTGTATTCTGTATAAGACTTATCCATATCAGCGATGACAGCATCATGATGTGGTAGCTGCTTATCTACTGGTGGCGGCGTCATATAATCCCCAAAAGCAGTGCTGAGATAAGCATCATAGCCGACTGGAACGGGCATCTCTGTCTCTTCAAATGGCAAGAAAAGATTATCTTCAAAAGATTCGATTAGGTACTTGTTTCTCATGTAACCAGGACCCGAGCATAATTCCGTGATTCCATCGCTCTCATCTAGACTGTACTTGGTCATTTCTTTTTCAGCTTTTTTCCAAATGCGATAACGAAGAGATTTTGGAGTCAAACCGAGTAAAATGCAACTTCCCCATTTCATAAGTGCGCCATGTTTTTCTGGAATAGTTTGGGCACAAAAGAGTGAATAAATCAGTGCCCAGCGAATCTGCTTCTTTCGCTCAGCTGAATTTTTCGGATAATAATCCAAAGGCAACACATCCAAGGCCAAACCATGTGGTAAATTCAAATCCTGCTGGTAAGGTTTGATACAGGTGGTTTCCTTGTCACGAATGGTAATAAAAAGATTACGATCGACAAAATCCTTGTTACTCTTTGACAAGAAATAACGCTCATCTGCATAACGAGGCCATATTTCTGCTAATTTCTCATAATCCTTACGAGGCATAAAAAAGTCTAGGTCGTCATCCCAAGGAATAAAACCCTTGTTTCGAAGGGCACCAATAGCACCTCCTCCACAGAGATAACAAAGTAAATCATGTTCCTTGCAAAAAGCAACAAAATATTCAGCCATCTCCAGACTACGAGCCTGAATTGCTTTTAAATCAGTCATATTGTTCATTATTCTTTCTATCGTATCGTTTCATTATACCACAAATAGGGGGTGAAAATCTATTGCAGACTGTAAAAAATCAAAGCCTGACTGCTGGATAAATAGCCTTCAAACTTTGATTTTTCTGTCTTATCTTATCTCATTCCCATTTGAGCTAGCTTGGTTTGATATTTATTTTGGTCTACTAAGAGTGCCTGTCCTCCATAGACATCATAGGCATCGACCCAATCACCCAGTTCTGGAACTGTTAATCTCTCAATACCATTTTGCGCTCCATCTAGGAAGGATAAGCCATTGGTCAATAAGAAACTATAGGGAACATTCGTAGAGGTCATCCCAAAGACCTTACCAAGTGCTTCTGATCCAGTAAAGAGTTTGGTTGGATCCTTGAGTTGTTGCAGAACAGCTGTCAATACTTGCTGTTGTCTCTTGGTACGACCATAATCACCTTCATCGTCATCACGGAAACGTGCATAATTGAGCAAGGTTGAACCGTTCATCTGCTGTTTCCCAACTTTAATAGTCTGGGTTGGTGACTCTGTTTCCGTAGCATGTAAATCATCTCCGACTGTAGCTTCGGTTAAAGGTTGACCTTCTAAGGTTGAGAATTTGGCATCAATCGTCACACCATCAGGAAATAGAGTGTCAATAGCAGTTGCGAATGCCTGGAAGTCTACCAAGGCGTAGTACTTAATGTCCAAGTCAAAATTATCTTTCAATACTTGGCGAACCATTTCTGCCCCTTTTTGCCCCTCTTGTTCTCCTAGTTCATAGGCCACATTCAACTTATTATCTGACTGCTTTCTACCATTAATGACTTGACTGTATCCGTCTATATAAACCAAATTGTCACGCATGAAGCTGACCAGCTTGATTTTCTTATCTGAGCCACCAACGTTTAGTACCATAATAGAGTCCGTTCTCGTCTCAGCACTATTTTGGCCAATCCGTCCATCCGTTCCCATAATCAAAATATTGACCCCATCCTTGGTATCTTGACCATGAAAAACTTCTACTTGAGCTGCCTTAGCATTGGCAGGTTTGTTTGGATCCGCATTTGAATAACCTTTTAGGAACATAAAAATCATGCCAAAACCGACACAGGCTAGAAGGGCAAGCAATCCTGCAAAAATGCGCCCCCAACGAATCTTACGTTTTTTGGACTTAACCTTTGGAAGAGGATGACTTTTCTGATATTTTTTTGCACGACTACGGTTACCATAGGATGGAAGAGGAGACTGATTGACTGGTTCCATGAAAGACTCTTCCATATCGTGATTTTCATTATAAATTTCTGGAGAAGCTTTACTACTGCTAGCCATATTTAACTTACCTTGCAGGTAAGCAAACTCTTTTTTCTCTCGCTCATTGAGGTAATGAATATTCTTAAAAAGATAGTCATAACGCAACTGCTCGTGGTGGCTTAAGGGATTTTCTTTACTCATCTTCTCTCCTTTCCATGGTCTGATATTGGATAAATAGGATAGGCGCCCAGTACTTTATACTGGATTCCAATCGCTTCTAATTCTTTTTGGGCAAAGTGGACTAGGCCCTTATCAGTATAGTCCACATCAATAATGAAAAAGTATTCTCCCAGTGCTGTCTTGAGTGGCCGACTTTCAATTTTTGTCAGGTCAATTCCTCTCCAAGCAAAGGTCGACAGGGCCTTATAAAGTGCACCTGGAAGGTTGTCCGGTAAGGTCAAGGCCAAACTCATTTTTTCAGTTTGTGATTTCAAGGGAATAGAAGGCATTTCAGCTCCCAAAACCCAGAAACGTGTGAAATTAGCTTCCATTTCTTGAATATCTTCAGCAATCAGTTCCAAGCCATATTCTTCAGCAGAACTTCTAGGTGCAATGGCTGCATAAGGCTGGTCAGGATGTTCGGAAATAAAGCGGGCCGCATAAGCTGTACTAGCTGTTACCTCGATTTGGACCTCTGGATATTGTTCATCGATGAATTTCTTTCCTTGAGCCAAAGCCTGAGGATGAGAAAAAATCTTTTCAATCTTAGTATGACCTGGAACCACCATCAACTGCTGATGAATAGGCTGAACGATTTCTGCCACTGCTTGAATGCGAGCCTGATGAAAAAGGTAGTCCAAGGTTTCATGAACACTACCCTCGATAGAATTTTCAACTGGCACCACAGAATAGTCCACCAAGCCTTGCTCATAGGCCTTGATGACATCTGTAATGTTGGCAAAGGCCTGCAATTCCTCCTGAGGAAAAGCTGTCTGCACAACGTGGTGTGAAAATGATCCCTTGGGACCTAGATAAGCAATTTTCATCTCAGTTCCTCTATAATTTCCTCTGGGCTTAACTCAGTCACATCCAAAACCCGACTAGCCACTTCCTCATACCAAGCCTGTCTTTCTTGAAAAATAGCTGCAAGTTCTTCCTTGCTATTATTTAGAAAAAGCGGACGCTGATTATCCTTATCAGCTGCGATACGGTGGTAGAGGGTTTCAAAATCAGCTTTCAGATAGATGTTATCAGAATTGGTCTTGAGTAAGTCACGATTTCTCTGAGAAACAACCACTCCCCCACCAGTTGACACAACTTGATTTGTTTCTAGTAACTCAGCTAGGACTTCTGATTCTATCTTACGAAAAGCCACTTCTCCCTTTTCAGCGAAAAAATCCGCAATGGACATGCCTAGGCGCTTCTCAATCAGAGCATCCATATCAAGGTAATTAGGGTCCAAGCCTCTTGCAATAGTCGATTTGCCAGCCCCCATAAAGCCTAATAACACCTTAGCCATGAGTCAAGCTCTCCAAATCATCAAAGAAGCTAGGATAGCTGGTATTGATGGCTTCTGCACGGGCAAGCTCCACCTCTCCATCTGCTACCAAAAGGGCTGCGATGGCCGTCATCATGCCAATACGGTGGTCACCAAAAGTATTGACTCTAGCACCGTGAAGGGCTGATTTCCCTTTGATAATCATTCCATCTGCTGTAGGTGTGATATCCGCACCCATGTTATTTAAAGAGTCTGCCACCACCTGAATGCGGTCTGTTTCCTTGACTTTGAGCTCCTCAGCATCCTTGATAACTGTTACACCTTGAGCTTGGGTCGCCAGAAGGGCAATAATGGGCAATTCATCTATCAAACGTGGAATCAAAGCACCACCAATCTCTGTTCCTTTTAAGTCAGAAGACTCAACAGTTAAGGTAGCAGATTTAGCGACTGGATCGATTTCAGTTATTTCCAATTTTCCACCCATGGCGCGAATGACATCAATAATACCAGTACGCGTTTCATTAATGCCCACATTCTGCAGCACTACACGAGAGTTTGGAACAATCAAACCTGCGGCCAACCAAAAGGCTGCACTGGAAATATCTCCTGGCACGACCACCTTTTGTCCTGTCAATTTTTGTGGCCCTTGGACTGTGATTTTCTTGCCGTCCACACTTAAATGACCACCAAATTGTTGTAACATATCTTCAGTATGATTACGAGTGCATTCTTTTTCGATAATCACTGACTGACCCTGAGCCTGCAAGGCTGCAAATATCAAGGCAGACTTGACTTGAGCAGAAGCTATCGGCAACTCATAATGAATAGGTGTTAAATTTTTCGTTCCTTTTAAGCGAAGAGGAGGCAGGTCTCGCTCAGTTTGCCCTGAAATGCTGACGCCCATTTTTTTCAGAGGAATCGTCACACGGTCCATAGGACGTTTGGAAAGACTATCATCTCCAAACATTTCTACTTCGAAATCTGCACCAGCAAGGACACCTGAAATCAGGCGAATCGAGGTTCCAGAATTTCCCATATCAAGGGCATTTCGCGGAGCTTCTAAACCATCCATGCCCACACCTTGAATAGTAATAACCCCATCTTTATCCTCAATTTCAACACCAAGGTCACGAAAAACCTGCATGGTAGAAAGAACGTCTTCACCTCGCAAAATATCATAAACCTTGGTCTCACCCTCAGCCAAACTTCCAAAGATAATGGAACGGTGGCTGATAGACTTGTCACCTGGGACACTGATACTGCCATGTAGGTGGCGAATGTTTGTTTTTAGTTTCATACTGGACCTCATACTTGCAATACTTTTACCTATTTTATCATAAAAAGCCAGAAATTCCTTAAAAATTCCTGACTTTATGATAGTTATTTTCTTATTTTAGCAATTCTGAAACTGGTTCAAAAACAATTTTTTCAATGTCAGAAAGGTAAATTGCCAATTGTTGTTGCTTGGTAAAGAATTCAGACAAGAGGCTGTTCCCCTGAATCTGCTTACCAAAGCCTTCCATTTTCGCTTGAAAGGAAGCATCTGGCATTTGACCTGTCTGCGCTAGTCTTTGAATTTCCTCTTGAAAGGCAACATATTCTGTAAAGATTTTACTTGCCTCAGCATCTGCCGAAATTGCATCTTTAGCTGCTTTAACAGCCTTGTATTCTGGCAATTCGCGTAGACCGCGACTGAGTTCGTTTGCACTATCGTAAATATTTGACATGATTTTCTCCTTATTTGACAACGACTGTGTAGTCGGTGTTTTCTGTTATGAGATGCTCGGCTCGTTCTAAATCTTGAGCATTTTTAAATGAAATTTGTAGAATCCCGTGAATATCCTCACGGTTTTCCTCGTTAATGTGGATGTTAACCAAGGAAGTTCCACGT
Organism: Streptococcus mitis; assembly: GCF_003942995.1. Lineage (GTDB taxonomy): Bacteria > Bacillota > Bacilli > Lactobacillales > Streptococcaceae > Streptococcus > Streptococcus mitis_CV. The sequence goes on from NZ_RJOH01000002.1 coordinate 165,243, forward strand.
AGTAGTTCCAAAATCCGTAAGATGACATCTTCTTCATCGGGAACATCAACATAGAGGTCGTAAGAACTGTCCACACCACCACGTTTATGGATTTCCATAGCCTGACGCTGCTCACGCGCCTGATTGAAAAAGTTCCAAATTTGCTCTTCATCTCCCTTGCTGATGGCTTGTCCAACCTCATCTAAGCGCTCCTTGAAATCCTCAATTCGATCCAGAATAGTTTCACGATTAGATAAGAGAATAGAAGTCCACATGCCCGGCTCGCTTTCCGCAATTCGGGTCATATCTCGAAAACCACCGGCCGCAAAGCGCCTTGCCATCTCATGTTCTTGAGCATAAACCGCAGTCTGCTCCATGAGACTAGAAGCCAGAATATGAGGAAAATGGCTAATCTGAGAAGTCACCCGATCGTGCTCCTTGGCATCAATCTCGATAAAGCGAGCGTGAAGACCTGAAAGCAAGTCCTTCATTTCCTCAAGCGTATCCTGACTTGTCAGGCTCGAAGGGGTAAAGATATAGTAGGCATTTTCAAAGAGATTGACATCCGCAGAAGCAGCCCCTGTCTTGTGACTACCAGCCATGGGATGGGCCCCGACAAAGCGAACAGGTTTGCCAGCTAAATATTCCTTCGCCACATCCACAATGGCTGACTTGGTCGAACCGGCATCCGAGATAATGACGCCTTCTTTCAAGTCTAAGTTTGCCAGCTCCTTAATAAAAGCAATGGTCTGTTTGATTGGCAAGGTCAAGATGATGACATCTGCCAAAGGAGCAAAACTGGCAAAATCATCCGTTGCACGGTCAATCATGCCTTCTTTCAAGGCGATATCTCTCGAAGCTTGACTGCGATTATAACCTAAAATTTCATAATCTGGATGATCACGTTTGACACCAAGTGCCATAGAGGCTCCAATCAAACCAAGACCTGCGATATAGACTGTTTTTGCCATAGGAACTCCTTAATAGTTCTTTGTATAGTCTCGGTGTTTGGCTACCGCCTCTTTTAATTCCTCTAGATTGTCTGATGAGAATTTTTCAAGGATTTCTTGTGCCAAAACCGTTGCTACAACAGCTTCCATGACCACTCCTGCAGCTGGAAGAGCGGTCGGATCACTTCTCTCCACAGTTGCCTTGTAAGGTTCGTGAGTCTCGATATCCACACTCATGAGTGGTTTATAAAGAGTAGGAATGGGTTTCATGACGCCACGAACAACGATGGGTTGTCCATTGGTCATACCACCTTCAAAGCCACCCAGATTGTTGGTACGGCGAGTATAGCCGTCTTCTTTAGACCAGAGAATTTCATCCATAACTTGGCTGCCCTTACGGTAACCAACTTCAAAGCCGAGGCCAAATTCCACCCCTTTAAAGGCATTGATAGAGACAACAGCTTGGGCCAATCTTGCATCCAATTTTCTGTCCCATTGGACATAGGAACCAAGACCAACTGGAACACCTCCGACAACTGTCTCGACAACCCCACCGATGGTATCTCCATCACGCTTGATTTGGTCAATATAGTCCTTGATTTCCTGTTCTCTTTCTTGGTTGACAATAGAAACTTCAGACTGGGCAGCTCGTTGCTTGATTTCAGCGACTGTTAGATTCTCAGGAACATCGATTTCCTTGCCACCAAAGACCACGACATGGTTGGCAATCTCCATATCGAGTTCAGCCAAGAGGCGTTTGGCTACTGCCCCAACTGCCACCCGCATGGTGGTTTCACGTGCAGATGAACGCTCCAAGGAATTACGCAAATCATCAAAACGGTACTTGATCCCCCCAACCAAGTCGGCGTGACCGGGGCGAGGATGGGTGATTTTTCGTTTGCTTTTAAGTCGCTCTTCAATGTCCTCCGCAGACATGATATCCAGCCATTTCTGATGGTCCTTATTGACGACATCCATGGTGATGGGAGCCCCTGTCGTCTTCCCATGGCGAACGCCTGAAGTAAAGACAACCTGGTCACTCTCAATCTTCATACGACCACCGCGGCCGTATCCACCCTGACGACGTTTCAAATCCTCATTGATGTCCTCTGCTGTCAAAGGAAGTCCTGCTGGAATTCCTTCAATGATAGCCGTCAGACGGGGACCGTGTGATTCTCCTGCAGTTAAATATCTCATACACTCTCCTTATTTTACCAAGTAGTCTTTCATCTCTTCCAGAGAAACTGGGTGAATGGTCGCTGAACCGAGCTCTGGTACCAAGACCAATTTCAAGGTATTGCCACGCGCCTTCTTATCATGAGTCAAAGCCTGATAAAGCTTGTCAACATCCCAGTTTTCATAGTCAACAGGCAAGCCAAATTTCTGACACATCTCTGTAATAGACTGAGTTATGCCAGCTGGCATGAAACCCTTTTTCTCAGCAACCTTGGAAATCTGTACCATACCCATAGCCACAGCTTCTCCATGCATGACTTTCCCATAACCAGCCGTTGCTTCAATAGCATGACCAATAGTGTGCCCAAAATTGAGGTAAAGGCGAACACCATTGTCCAGCTCATCCTCAACCACCATCTTGCGCTTAACCTGACAAGAATGTTCAATCAAGGTCTCTGCATGTTCCAGAATGCTCTCAACAGAACCATCCAGCTCCGTCAAAATTTTCCACAGTTCTGGATCCTCAATCAAGCCATACTTGATAACCTCACCCATTCCTTCAATCAACTCTCTCTTTCCAAGTGTTTCAAGAACAAGTGGGTCAATCAGAACCCCGTCTGGTTGGACAAAGGTCCCCACCATATTTTTAGCAAATGGAGTGTTGACACCTGTCTTTCCGCCGATAGAAGAATCCACCTGGGCTGTCAAACTAGTCGGAATCTGAACAAAGTGAATACCCCGCATATAGGTAGAGGCTACAAATCCAGCCAGGTCTCCAACGACACCGCCACCAAGAGCCACGATTCCATCGCTACGAGTCAGTCCCTGCTTAACTAGAAATTCATAGACTTTCTGAACAGTAGTTAAATTCTTTCTTTCTTCCCCTTCTAAAAAGTCAAATACTGCCACCTGAAAACCAGCATCTTCTAGGCTGAGCTTGACCTTCTCTGCATAAAGAGAAGCTACATGGTTGTCTGTTACAATGACTACCTTTTGTGGTTGCCAGAGTTCTCGCAACCATTGACCAGCCTGAGCCAGACAGCCTTTTTCAATCTGAATATCATAAGGATGATGAGGAATATCGATTCTGATTTTCATAGGAGAATCTCCCTTTCTTTATTGGTATTTTTCTGTTAAGGACTGCCAAATCTCTTCTGTTGGCATTTCCTTTCCTGTCCACAGTTGAAAAGCTTCTGCAGCTTGATAGAGCAACATTCCCAGACCATTGACGGCTGAATTTCCCTGACTTCTGGCCCATTTCAAAAATGGTGTTTCAAAGGGTTGGTAAATGATATCTGCTACTAAGAAAGTTTCTGGTAAGACTATGCTTTCAGGAACTGGAGATGATTGACCATCCATGCCCACACTGGTGGCATTAATCAGTAAATCCGACTCAGCAATCCTTGCTTGCAGTGCAGAAACATCTTCTAAAGCATACAAGTCCACTTTAAAGCCTGTCTGCTCCTGTAACTTGTCTAGGTAAGGTCTTGTTTTTTCCATAGAAACTGAACGAACAAAGACCGAAATCTGACTGACTCCGTCCAAAATAGCTTGTGCCAAAATGGACTTGGCCGCACCACCTGCACCCAGCAAGGTCATCTTCTTACCTGAAATTGTAAAAGAAGGCAAGCTCTTAAAAAATCCCTTGCCATCTGTATTATATCCAATTAAATTGCCATTATGATTGACAACCGTATTGACCGCACCGATCAAACGCGCTTCGTCACTCAGCTCATCCAAATAAGGAATCACCTGCTCCTTATAGGGCATGGACAGGTTGATGCCAAACATCTGGTAGCGACGAATATTAGCCACTGTTTCTGCCAAGTCACTCGCTTCAATCTCCCAAGCCACATAAGCACCATTGGTAGCTGTCGCCTCAAAGGCCCTATTGTGGATAAAGGGCGAAATAGAATGCTTAATAGGATTGGCAACAACTGCAGCTAAACGTGTATAGCCATCAAGCTTCATCCAAAATCTCCCTGATTTTTTTCATATTAGCTAGGGAAATCTGACCAGGGGCACTAGCCTCATCCAGGCTAGCAAAGGACCAGCTAGAACCAGTCACATCCGCAGTGATACGAGATACCTTGCCCACCTTGCCCATAGAAATGGTCACATATTCCTGCTCAGGATTGAGGGTTTTAAAGCCTCGTGTATAGTTCATCAAGTCTAAGACATCCTGCTCCGTGTGAGCCATCACCGCAACCTTAACAAGTTTTGGATTTAGGCTCGTCAACTCTGACAAGATTTCCATCATGTTTTCAGGTGTTTCTTGGAAATTGTGGTAACTCAAAACGAGATTTGGGAAGTCCAGCATTTCCTCAAAGACATCCTTGTAGCTATAGTACTCAAAATCAATATAGTCTGGTTGATAGAGTTGCGCCACTTCCTTGATTAGATGGATATATTCTTCTGAAGAAAGGTCGATTTCTCCCCCTTCAGCGCGAGTTCTCAGAGTGAAAACCAATTCACGACCTGCAAATTTTTCAAAAATAGCTGGAGCTACCTGCAAAATCGCTTCTTTAGGCAGATAGTCGGCACGCCATTCAATGATGTCAGCATCCAGGTACCTCGTGGCATCCAGAGCCTGAGCCTCCTCTAAACTTCTTGGCATTACTGAAACGATTAATTTCATTTACTAACCTTCATACTAATCACCTTGAGGTAATTACTACTTTCATCTTTTTTATTATAGGCAAAATCTGCTGGAAGACCGTATTTATTTAAAATCTGGTAACTTCTTCCTGCAAAGCCTTTATCAATTTGTTCTGTAAATTTCTGGCGGGAAACATTGGCAGCATTGGTACTGGCAATAATGATTCCTCCCGGATTTAAAATTTCCAGACTCTGGGAAATCAACTTGTGATAATCCTTGGCCACAGAGAAAGTTTGTTTTCTGTTCCGAGCAAAGCTAGGCGGATCTAGGACAATCACATCGTAGGTCAAGCTTTTTCGCTTGGCATACTTGAAATACTCAAAAACATCCATGACTATAAAACGATGGTCATCTGTACTGATTCCATTTGCCTGGAAATGCGCTTGAGACAATTCTCGTGAACGTTTAGCTAGGTCAACCGAAGTTGTCTGGCTAGCTCCCCCCATGGCCGCAGCCACTGAAAAGGCTGCTGTATAAGAAAACATGTTGAGCAAGGATTTACCCATAGCCAATCCATCCACTAAACTACCGCGAACTTCATGCTGGTCTAGGAAAATCCCTGTCATCAAGCCATCATTCATAAAGACTTGATACAAGACACCATTTTCTAAAACAGTGAAAAAGTCAGGTGCTTCTTGACCATAAACATGGGCAGATTCATAGTCCAAACCCTTAAAACGGATCTTCCCATAGGCTCCTAAAACCTCAGGAAAAACCTGTCTAAAAGCTTCTGAGATGGTCTGACGAATCTGATAAACATAAGAGTTATACCAAGAAAAGACAGCATAGTCGCCATAAAGGTCCACTGTCAGACCGCCAAAACCATCTCCCTCTTGGTTGAAGAGACGAAAAGCAGTTGTCAATTCGTCTTGATAGTAGGCACTTCTCTTTTCTTTAGCTTGTCTAAACAGCTTTTCAAAGAAAGCTTGATTGAAGGTCACCTTGTCTTTGCTGACAAACCAGCCCAAGCCCTTGTTTTGCTGAGAAAGGTAGGCAGTTCCAAGAAAGGTTCCTTCCTGACCCTGCACTTCTACTTCCTGATCCTTGAGATGAACATCTGCAAGGTCGCTAGCTTCTAGTAAAACTAGTCCCTTTAAAAGCTTTTTTTCAACCCGTTTGTTGACTCTTATTCTATTCATAGTCACTATTATAGCAAATTTTGTGACAATTCTCAAAAAAGAAACTACCCTTGCTTTTTTACTCTAGTTTTAAAAAATGGTATACTAATACTAATAAAAACTTAGGAAGTAATTGTGTGAGAATCAATTTTAACAAAATCCAAAAAGCCATCGGTACCAGACTGGGTTTTGTCCTAACCCTTTTAATCCTCTATTGGCTCAAAACCTTATTAGCCTATACCGTTGACTTCAATTTAGATATTCAAGTAGGCAAATTGCAGGGAAATTACCTTGCCTTTATCGCCTTTTTCAATCCCATTCCTTTGGGACTCCTCCTGCTGGCTCTAGCCCTCTATGCTCGGTCAACCAAGATCTTTTATGGCCTGAGTATAGCTATTTATAGCCTTTTGTTCATTTGGCTTTATTCTAATATTTTTTACTATCGAGAATTTAGTGACTTTATCACGGCCAATACCATGAAGGTGGTCAGCAAGGTATCTGTTGGTACTGCGGAACTAGAGTTACTGCGCTTTTGGGATTTCATCTATTTTATGGATTTCCCACTGCTGGCTTTCCTTTTCTATAAAAAATTCATCCAATTGGATAGGAGACTTTTCAAATTCCGCTCCAGTGTTGCCATCACTGCTCTCTCGGCCCTGCTCTTTTCAGCTAACCTTTTCTTGGCTGAGATTGAGCGTCCCGATCTCCTGTCGCGAGGATTTTCTAATTATTATATTGTTCGTGCCCTTAGTTTGCCAGCCTTTTTAGGCTATAGTGCCAACCAATCCTACAGTACCAACAAAGAACGTGCCAAGGCCTCTGAGACTGATCTTCAACCTATTACAGATTATATTCAAGAACATTCTGCTAAGCCCAATCCAGACTATTTTGGCCTTGCCAAAGGGAAAAATGTGATTTATCTCCACTTGGAGAGTTTTCAGCAGTTCCTACTGGACTATAAACTCAACATAGATGGAACTGATCATGAAGTCACTCCCTTCCTTAATTCCCTCTACCATTCGCAATCAACCCTAGCCTTTTCGAATATCTTTAACCAAGTTAAGGCTGGTAAGACCTCGGATGCAGAAACCATGCTAGAGACCGGTTTGTTTGGGCTTGACCAAGGTTCTTTCATGGTCAACTACGGTGGTACCAATACCCAGCAGGCTGCGCCTTTTATCCTATCAAAAAATGGCTACCAATCAAGTGCAGTCTTTCATGGTAACATTGGGACCTTCTGGAACCGAAATACGACCTACAAACAGTGGGGCTACCAATGCTTCTTTGATGCTTCCTACTTCACTAAGCAAGACAGTAGCAATTCTTTCCAATATGGTTTAAATGATAAAATCATGATGAAAGATTCTATCCAATATCTGGAGCACTTGCAGCAGCCTTTTTATGCCAAGTATATCACGGTGTCCAATCACTATCCTTATGCTAGCAATCTGACAGGCGATGAGCTTGGTTTCCCACTGGCTAAGACCAAAGATGAAACAATCAATGGCTACTTCCAAACAGCCAACTATCTGGATAGTGCTATCAAGGCCTTCTTTGACTATCTCAAAGAAAGTGGCCTCTATGAAAAATCCATCATCGTCATCTACGGAGACCATTATGGAATTTCTAACTCCCGCAATCCTGACCTGGCATCCTTGATTGGCAAGACTTCTGAGAACTGGTCGAATTACGACAATGCCATGTTGCAACGAGTGCCTTTTATGGTAGTCATGACTGGTTATGAAAAAGGACAAATCATCAATACCTACGGTGGACAAATCGATATCTTACCGACTCTCGAACACCTCCTTGGTATTGAGTCCAATTCCTTCCTTCAAGTCGGCCAAGACCTCCTATCACCAGACCACCAAGAAATCGTTGCCTTTCGGACTGCCAATTCCTTCGTCACACCTAAATACACCAGTTACGACGGACGAATCTACTATACTGAGAGCGGTCTTGAAATCAGCAATCTTGATGAACAAGCTCAGACTGAACTGGAAAGCGTTCGGCAAGCAGCTAGTCAACAACTGAAAATCAGCGACCAGATTCAAACTGGCGATTTAATACGTTTCTACCAAGCAGATCATCTTGGAAAAGTTGATACAGAAAGTATTTCTTACCTCAATTCTTTACCAATTCTGCAAAAGATTGAACAGGAAAAAGGAAGTCAGTCAACTAGCCTCTTTAGCCAACGACAAGGTAAAACCAGTACTGACCTTTTCAAGGCCCCAAGTTACCAAGAACTCCACCCAGAGTCGGCAGAAACCGAATCAAAATCACAATAAAAAATGCTCTTCCATCGTGGAGGAGCATTTCTTTTTATAAAATAAAATTCAACGAAAATCAAAGAGGAAACTGGCCTCAGGTTAACTGCGAGATTGTAGGTAGAGAGGTTGTATCAGCAATATATGTCTGTCAAATTTAGTGACGAAGATAGTAGAAGAAATATGAGGATATAAATCAGCTTCAGTAGATATCTGGAAAATTTGATTTTATAGAAAAGCCTTTTGTTACAAACTCAATATACTATCAATAAATAATATTATAGAAGCAACAATAATTAAAATTTCACCTATCTGCATAATTCTATTTCGAACTCTAAATATATGTTCTATCAAAAACACTTGGATCACACACATTATAGGAATTAACGTTTTTGAAATTGAAAAATATCCAAATAAATAAACTATAAACAACAATAATAGAACTATATTACATTTCTTATTCAAAACATTCCTCCCTATATTTTTAATTAGCAATCTTAATCATTTACAACTACATTCTAACAAACTATAAAAGCGTTTGTCGAATTGAATTTATCAAGCAAGCGATCAACTAGCTCATCTTTTTTCTATTTCTGCCAATATGCGTGACAGGTAATAATAATAGCTAAAAATAGCAAGACCAAGCAGGAGGATAAGAGCTCCTACTCCCAAGCTAATGGCAAGGATAGGGGAGAGAGACCGAACCAAGAATATGCTCCCTATTACAAGGGCCATTAAGATTGCACTATAAACCAAAATCAAAACAATTGCTACTATACGATTTGAACGGTTTACCAAGTCCGTAATGTTACTCCAATTGGTTGACAAATTTTTAACGTCCTTAAAGTAATGGTGGCAAGAAAGGATGACACTGGCAAGGGTCCAGACTACAAGAAGGTAAATCATCGAAAGGATGGGCAAGCCTAAATATAGAGAAAGACCAAGTAAAGTCAGAACTGGTAAAAAGGACTGGACAGCAAATATAATCCAAAATTTCACTTTTACATAACGAGCAAAGTCAAAGGGTAAACTCTTCAGAAAATCAACATTTTCCCTCTCCAAGGATAAGGCAATTGAATGCAGGCTGGTGATATTGTTATTGACAACAGCTAGAAAGAGACCTATAAAAAACAAGGGTAACCAGTATGGAGGATGAATGTCTGGAACTATCTGAGAATCTCGGATGTTGGAAATCAGACCGATCATCATGAGATAAGGAAGGAAAGCACTTGTAAAAAGCACTGTAATCACGCCAGTCCCCTGTCCCAAAAGGGTGAGGTGGTAGCGTAAAACCATACGGAAAAAGCCCTTTTTAGTAGTTGAGAGCCCCTCCTTACTGCGACGTTCTTTTTTGACCTTCTCCTCACTATTAAGTAGGATCACATCATAAAAACGAGGCAAAACCTTCTTTTTGGTCAGGTAAAGCAAGAAAAGAGTTAAAGCTATCCAAGCGAGCAGACCTAGGATGGCTTCTATCGAAAAAGGCTCCACTGCTATTTTGTAAAAGAGATGAATAGGATAAAGAAGAGGTGGAATTTCTTTAGTCTGATCACCTATACCTCTAGAAGTCGACTGTAGAAAGAAGACAAATATTAAAGGTGTGAGAACTCCTATCCCAATCATCACATTCGAAAAAATAGACTGATACTTTCTAAAAAGCGCAGTTTGAGCCAAGAAATGCACTGCCACTACCATCACTAGAGCCACAGAAACAAATAATAGAGCCAAGGACAGTAGCATCAAAGGCAAGCCAAGCCAAAGAGAAGGTGCTAGCCTAATGTAGAGGACTAGAAAATAAGCTAGGATTGGTACAATTCCAGGCAGAGCTGGCAAGAGGACAGACAGTCCTTTAGCAATTATAATCTCTGATTCTTTAAAGGCATAAGGCCTATACGATACCAAGTCCTTACTCTCATAAAAGACATTGTAAAAGGCAGTTAAAGAAGTTGAAAAGGCAATCACTAGTAAAATAGCAACCATAAAACTAAAATAAACAGGTATTTTATCAAAAGGAAAACGAAAGGCTATATTTATAAACATGAAAAGCATCAAGAGACTAGAAAAAATGTAAGAACTTAGGACTCTAGCGGAAACATTTACTTTTTTTCCAGGATTTTTAGCTTGCTTCTTTCGTAGGTTAGCCAGATTAGCTTCTTGAGATGAATAGAGGATATTGATATCAACTAATTTTTTAATGACTTTGAGACGCATCTGAAACCTCCTCTTTTCTACCAGCAAGGCTAAGATAGATACTTTCTAAAGACTGGTCTGGATGGTCTTTTCTCAAGTCCTCTACGCTACCACAATAAATCAAATGCCCCTTTTTCAAAATGGCAATCAGATCACAGACTTGCTCTGCCACCTCTAGGACATGAGTTGAAAACAAGACCGTCTTGCCTTTTTGCGCATGCTCCTTCATCATTTGCTTCAAATCAAAGGCAGCCTGGGGATCCAAACCTGTCAAGGGTTCGTCCAAGACCCAAATATCGGGATCGGACAAGAGTGCTCCGATGACAAAGACTTTCTGACGCATTCCGTGAGAAAGGGTTTCAATAACCTGATAGCGGTTTTCAGCAAAATCAAAAACGTTCAATAGCCTAGCTAGACTAGCCTCCAAGTCAGAGCTAGTCAGATCATAGGATGAAGCAATCAATTCCCAAAATTCATTGGCCGTTAAGCGTAAAAATAAGTCAGGCGAGTCTGCTACATAGCCAATCTTTCGTTTAATAGCTAAACGATTTTCCGATAACTCCTGACCGTCTACCAAAATACGACCACTGCTGGGTGAAATGATACTGACTAAGGATTTTATAGTGGTCGATTTTCCAGCCCCATTATGGCCAATCAAGCCCATAATCTCTCCATTTTCAATCTGCAGATTGAGATTGCTCAAGGCCTCTTTATCACCATACAACTTACTAACATTTTGAAATTCAATCATGAGAAATCTCCTCTCTTTATCTATGTAATTTACTATAATTATAGCGCTTTCATTTTAAAAATCAACATTTTATATAAAATAGTCAAAAACTTATTATTCAGTTTTACGCAAACGTTTGAGCTAACCGATACTTTATGATAGAATAAAGAACAAGATTGACAAGTAAGAGGAAACATCATGCAAAATCAAACACTCATGCAATACTTTGAATGGTATCTGCCCCATGACGGCCAGCACTGGACGCGTCTGGCTGAAGATGCTCCACACCTAGCTGATCTCGGTATCAGCCATGTCTGGATGCCACCAGCCTTCAAGGCTACCAATGAAAAAGATGTAGGTTATGGGGTCTATGACTTATTCGACTTAGGAGAGTTTAATCAAAAAGGAACTGTCCGCACCAAGTATGGTTTTAAAGAAGACTATCTTCAAGCCATTCAAGTTCTAAAAGCACAGGGAATTCAACCTATGGCCGATGTGGTGCTCAATCACAAGGCTGCTGCTGATCACATGGAAGCCTTTCAAGTTATCGAAGTGGATCCTGTAGACCGTACAGTTGAACTTGGGGAACCCTTCACCATCAATGGCTGGACTAGTTTTACATTCGATGGCCGCCAAGATACCTACAATGATTTCCACTGGCATTGGTACCACTTCACAGGTACAGACTACGATGCTAAACGCCGTAAATCTGGGATTTATCTCATCCAAGGGGACAACAAGGGTTGGGCAAATGAGGAATTAGTCGATAACGAAAATGGTAACTACGACTACCTCATGTATGCCGACCTAGACTTTAAACATCCTGAAGTCATCCAAAATATCTATGACTGGGCTGACTGGTTCATGGAAACGACTGGTGTAGCTGGTTTCCGCTTGGATGCCGTTAAACACATCGACTCTTTCTTCATGCGCAATTTCATCCGTGATATGAAGGAAAAATACGGTGAGGATTTCTATGTTTTTGGTGAATTTTGGAATCCTGACAAGGAAGCCAATCTGGACTATCTTGAAAAAACGGAAGAACGATTCGACCTTGTCGATGTTCGTCTCCACCAGAATCTCTTTGAAGCCAGTCAAGCTGGCGCAAACTATGACCTTCGTGGTATTTTCACAGATAGCTTGGTTGAACTCAAACCTGACAAGGCTGTGACTTTTGTCGACAACCACGATACCCAACGTGGTCAGGCTCTTGAGTCTACTGTTGAAGAATGGTTCAAACCAGCAGCCTATGCCCTCATTCTATTACGTCAAGACGGCCTTCCATGTGTCTTTTACGGTGACTACTATGGGATTTCAGGGCAGTATGCTCAACAAGATTTCAAAGAAGTCCTTGACCGCCTCCTAGCCATCCGAAAAGATTTGGCCTATGGAGAACAAAATGACTACTTTGATGATGCTAACTGTATCGGTTGGGTACGTTCAGGTGCTGAACATCAATCCCCAATCGCAGTCTTGATTTCAAATGACCAAGAAAACAGCAAGTCTATGTTTGTCGGCCAAGAATGGGCTAACCAAACTTTCGTGGATTTACTTGGAAACCATCAAGATCAAGTTACAATCGATGAGGAAGGTTATGGACAATTTCCAGTCTCAACTGCTTCGGTAAGTGTCTGGGCAGCCAATACAATCTAATAGCCAATGATTACCAAGCCAGGTCCAATCGGATTTGGCTTTTTTGCATTCACAAAAAGACCTATCCAAATGGGTAGATCTTTACTTGATTACAATTTACCTGCTACGGCATCCAACAATTCTTGGATCTTAGCTTGGTTGCTTCCTCCTGCCATGGCCATGTCTGGTTTACCACCACCACGCCCATCGACGATTGGTGCTAATTCTTTGACAAGGTTTCCTGCATGAAGGTCTTTTGTCTTGCTTGCTACAAGAACATTGACTTTGTCACCGATAGCAGCAACTAGGACAAGCACATCAGAGTAGTCTTTTTGTTTCCAGTTATCCGCAAAAGTACGAAGGGCACCAGCGTCAGATACCGATACTTGGCTAGCAATGTAACGGTGACCATTGACTTCCTTAACATCCTTGAAGATATCGCCTGCTGCAGCTGCTGCGGCTTTTTCTTTCAACTCAGCATTTTCTTTTTGAAGTTGACGAAGTTGTTCTTGAAGTCCTTCTACCTTGTGAGGTACTTCCTTGACTTGAGGTGCTTTCAAGGTTGCTGCGACAGCTTTAAGAGCGTCTTCTTGCTCACGGTAGGCTTCAAAGGCTTCCTTACCAGTCACTGCTAAAATACGGCGAGTTCCTGATCCGATACCTTCTTCTTTGACAATCTTGAAAAGACCAATTTCAGAAGTGTTGCCAACGTGGGTACCACCACAAAGCTCGATAGAGTAGTCACCGATAGTAACAACACGGACTTTTTTACCGTATTTCTCACCAAAGAGGGCCATAGCTCCCATTTCTTTAGCAGTGTCAATATCCGTTTCAACTGTCTTCACTTCAAGAGCTTCCCAGATTTTTTCATTGACTTGCTGCTCAATCGCACGCAATTCTTCAGCAGTCACTGCTTGGAAGTGGGTAAAGTCAAAGCGAAGGAATTCAACTTCGTTAAGAGATCCAGCTTGTGTCGCGTGGTTTCCAAGGATGTTGTGAAGGGCAGCGTGAAGCAAGTGAGTCGCAGTGTGGTTTTTCATAACACGGTGACGACGATTGCTATCAATTGCCAAGGTATATTCTTGGTTCAAGGCAAGCGGTGCAAGGACTTCAACTGTATGAAGTGCTTGACCATTTGGGGCTTTCTGAACATTGGTCACAGTAGCCACGACCTTACCTGACGCATCCAAGATTTGTCCATGGTCAGCTACCTGTCCACCCATTTCAGCGTAGAATGGCGTTTCCGCAAAGATAAGTGAGGCAGTTCCTTCTGACACAGCTTCTACTTCTGCATTGTCAGCCACGATAGCCACCAATTTAGAAGACAATTGGCTAGCATTGTAGTTGAAGACACTTTCTACAGTGATGTTTTGAAGGGTTTCATTTTGCATCCCCATTGAGCCACCCTTGACGGCTGACGCACGCGCACGTTCTTGCTGTTCTTTCATAGCTGCTTCAAAACCTTCACGGTCTACAGTCATACCAGCTTCTTCAGCGATTTCTTCAGTCAATTCAACTGGGAATCCATAAGTGTCATAAAGTTTGAAAACATCTGAACCTGCAATGACAGATTGACCTTTTTCTTTCAAGTCTGCTACAATGCCTTGGGCAAAGTGTTGACCTGAGTGTAGGGTACGAGCAAATGATTCTTCTTCGCTCTTAACGATTTTTTCGATAAAGTCACGTTTTTCAAGCACTTCTGGGTAGTAACTTTCCATGATTTTTCCAACGGTTGGAACGAGTTTGTAAAGGAAAGGCTCGTTGATACCCAATTTTTGACCATGCATAGAAGCACGACGGAGAAGACGACGAAGGACATAACCACGACCTTCATTTCCTGGAAGGGCACCATCACCGATAGCAAATGAAAGTGAACGGATGTGGTCAGCGATGACCTTAAAGCTCATGTTGTCGCCATCTTGGTCATAAACCTTACCAGACAATTTCTCCACTTCACGAATGATTGGCATAAAGAGGTCTGTCTCAAAGTTTGTCTTAGCCCCTTGGATAACTGCCACCAAACGCTCTAAACCAGCACCCGTATCAATGTTCTTGTGTGGCAATTCCTTGTACTCGCTACGAGGAACAGCAGGGTCTGCGTTAAATTGTGACAAAACGATATTCCAGATTTCTATGTAACGGTCGTTTTCGATATCTTCTGCAAGAAGACGAAGACCGATATTTTCTGGGTCAAAGGCTTCTCCACGGTCAAAGAAAATCTCTGTATCTGGTCCAGAAGGTCCTGCACCGATTTCCCAGAAGTTATCTTCGATTGGAATCAAGTGACTTGGGTCCACTCCTACCTCAATCCAGCGGTTGTAAGAATCTTTATCGTCTGGATAGTAAGTCATGTAAAGTTTTTCAGCAGGGAAGTCAAACCATTCTGGGCTTGTCAAAAGCTCATAAGCCCAAGTGATAGCTTCATCACGGAAGTAATCCCCGATAGAGAAATTCCCCAACATTTCAAACATGGTATGGTGACGTGCAGTCTTCCCTACGTTTTCAATATCGTTGGTACGGATAGCCTTTTGGGCATTGGTAATACGTGGATTTTCAGGAATGATGGTCCCGTCAAAGTATTTCTTAAGGGTTGCTACCCCAGAGTTGATCCACAAAAGTGTTGGGTCATTTACAGGAACCAAACTCACTGATGGTTCTACAGAGTGACCTTTGGTCGCCCAGAAGTCAAGCCACATTTGGCGTACTTGTGCACTAGATAGTTGTTTCATATTGTCTCCTTATTTACTTGTTTAATGTGATTGGCTTTCCAGCATTTCCACATAGTCAATCGCGACACAGAGGGAAATGACTAGGTCTGCATAAGCGTCCTCAAGGACCGTTACATTATAGGTAGATGTCAGATGGAAGAGTTCTTTCTTGATTTCCGCAATCAACTGATCGCGATCATCCAGCAATTTGAAATCCAAATCCCAGATATTGCCCTCGATACGAAGACCTAGATTATCAAACTCATACTTATCTCGCCAGAAGGTCAACTTCTTGCGAATGACAAAACTCGATCCATCCCGAAGCTGAATTTCAAAACGAGGAAGCAAGGTCAAGATTTCTTTACTGATTTGACTGACATGTTCACCATAAGCATCATAGATGGTAAAGGTTTTAGGAATCTTAAAAAATGATCCCTCTACCTGATAGGCGATTTCTCCCCTGTCATCCTTGATAGCGAAGCGTTCGCCTCCAAGACGAAACTTTTGTTTGACAAGAAATGTTTTCATCAACACCTCCAAAAAATCAAAAGACAAGCTCATATCACGAAGGGCGAAAAACCGCGGTACCACCTTCATTCAATGAACTTGTCATTCTCTTGTTCTTATGCAATTGTATGATTGAGTAGCATGACTTCCTAGCTTAGATGGCTCGCAGCACCGCCATTTCTCTGGACTAAGACAACTGAAAATCAATTCTCAACTTTCTTATTATATCGTTTTTTTAAGTTTGCGTCAACTGGAAATGATCTCCATTGAATCAGACCAATTTCCTGTATCTTTGATTACTCTTTCAGGAGAACAAAATTAGCCAATATAATTGTTGATATTAAATAAATCCAAAATAACATATCACTCTCTCGCTTTAATATTATCTAGACTGTCAATTGCATATCTACATTCTTTAAGATAAAGCAAACTAATAACAAAACCTAAATGTAAAATCATTCATTAATCAATTCCTCAATTTCCTTTATCCCTTCAAATTCTCCAACACTTTCGAAAAGTTCTATAGCTCGTTTGAAATGTGTGTTGGATAATTCCGTATCTTCCAAGGCTAAATAGATTTCACCTAACCCTCTATAGCTACAAGCTTGAGAAATTACATCATCAGTCTCTAAAGATTGTTCCAATGACAGATTCATGAATGTAAGAGCCTCATCAAGATTGTTTAATTTAAATCTCACATAGCCCTGTTCGTAATTATTCACAGCTTTCTTTAGATTATCATTTGGAAAATGCTCTTCAACTATCTTCTCTTCATCTTCAATAAGTTTTAAAGCCTTATGAAAATCCCCCTGATCTCTGTAGATCATAGCTAATTGATGTAAGCCAATGTGTTCATTTTCTTTATCTTCATTTTGTTGCGCTAATAAAATGTATTTCTCAAAGATATGGGTACATGAAACATAGTCTTTTTCTGCTAACAATAAATATCCCATCAAATTTAAAAGACTAAAATCCGCACAGGTATCAATGGAAAACTCTTGTTCAACTAACTTTTTAGCTTCTGATATTTTTCCTTCCAGAAACAAGTTCCAAGCTGTATCAATTTTAGAGTCCATCTATTTCCCCCTTCAACTACAAACAACCTTCATAAAATAGAATCACTCAACAAGAATATATTATTCTCTATCTATTGAGGCTTAATCTTATAAACCATTAATCTGCATTAAAATAATCATAAACCTCTTTAAAGAGAGTCGGCAATATTCCTTGCTCTTCTTTGTCTAAATTATATTCAGAAACTAGCTCATCCATATAGTCAAATACAGTGAAATGTTTTTTTATTCCATTCATAACAAGCGCAAATTTCAAATCATTAAGTTCAGTTTTATTAAACTCTTTTAACTTCTTCATATCAATTCTAGTGATTGGATGAGAAATACCATCTAGAGTACTATAAATCGTTTTTCCTAGTAAATAATCTGTCGTGGTATCAAATAATTTTGCTAATTTGACAACGGCGTCTAAATTAGGCTCTAAAGTTCCATTCTCCCAACGAAAATAAGTACCTTGTTATACACCAATCATCTCAGAAATTTGTACCTGAGTTAACTTCTTGATCTTTCTCAGTTCCTTAAGACGAGCTCTAAAAAAATCATTATTAAACATTGTATCCTCTTAAATATTCTAAACGGTATAAAACGGAATTATTCCATAAGGAATATTTATTTGAAGATTAAAGATTCTATTGAGAATATTATAGCATAAAAGGAGGTAAAAGCGTATGTAGCTAGTAGTCAATTTTAAAAATTTTAATGAAGCAATTTTAATGAAGGAGATAGAATTCAACAAATAAAAAAATCTTGAAATAAATGCGCCGTTATTTCACTTATCACTATTTTTATCCTCAATTTTCATATTACTAAACACAGCAACTAAAATAGAAAAAGATATGGCTGTAAAAACTGACTTATATTAAAAAACGAACCAGCTTGACTGATTCGTTTCGTGACTGCTAACTCCTACTTCCGATACATTTTAAACTGTAGGAAGAGGTCGCTATATTTTCCTGTCCATTTATGGTCAAATTTCTCATAAACCTCTAGGTGTTTCATGGTTTCAGCATCTGGATAGAAGGCCTTGTCTTCTTTTTTCTCCTCTGGGAGCAGTTCTTTAGCTGGTAGGTTTGGTGTTGAATAACCGACATACTCCGCATTTTTAAGAGCATTTTCAGGTTTCAACATAAAGTTGATAAAGGCATAGGCTGCATCTTGGTTTTTGACTGTTTTGGGAATGACCATATTGTCAAACCAAAGGTTGCTGGCTTCTGTCGGTACCACATAGCGTAAATTTTCATTTTTTTCTAGCATTTGACTGGCTTCACCAGAGAAGGTCACGCCGATAGCAGCGTTATTCTGAATCATGTAGCCCTTCATCTCGTCTGCCACGATAGCCTTGATATTGGGAGTCAGTTTGTAGAGCTTATCCACTGTCTCTTCCAACTGCTGGGTGTCCTTGGAGTTGAGGCTGTAGTCTAGCGAGTTGAGTCCTAGTCCCAGTACCTCACGCGCCCCATCAAAGAGCATGATAGAGTTCTTATACTCTGGCTTCCAAAGGTCATCCCAATGTTCAGGCGCTTCCTCTACCATGGTTTCATTGTAGACAATTCCCAAGGTTCCCCAGAAGTAAGGGATGGAGAATTTATTGCCTGGGTCAAAGGACTGGTTGAGGAACTCTGGTCCGATATTTTCAAGACCTTCAAGTTTTGAATAGTCAAGCGGTACCAAGAGGTCTTCGTCCTTCATCTTGTTAATCATGTATTCACTAGGAATGGTAATATCGTAGGTCGTTCCACCCTGCTTGATTTTGGTATACATGGCTTCGTTGGAGTCAAAGGTCTCATACTGGACTTGGATGCCTGTTTCTTCTGTGAATTGCTCCAATAGTTCAGGATCGATATAGTCCCCCCAGTTGTAGATAACCAGTTTTTGACTATCTCGGCTATTGATTTTACTATCGAGATGAGTCGCAATTCCCCACAAGACGAGGATAATGGCTACAATTCCTGCTAAAAATGAATAGAGTTTTTTCATGCTTTCTCCTCCTTCTCACGAGAGATAAAGTAATATCCAACCACTAGGATAATACTAAAGAGAAAGACAAGGGCAGACAGGGCATTGATTTCTAGTGAAATCCCCTTACGAGCACGAGAGTAAATCTCGACTGACAAGGTTGAAAAGCCATTTCCCGTTACAAAGAAGGTTACGGCAAAGTCATCTAGTGAATAGGTGAAGGCCATGAAATAACCTGCAATGATAGACGGAGTCAGGTAAGGAAGCATGATTTCCTTGAACATCTGAAATTGACTGGCACCAAGGTCATAGGCCGCATGAATCATGTCGCCATTCATTTCCTTAAGACGTGGCAAGACCATCAAGACCACGATAGGAATGGAGAAGGCCACGTGACTAGATAGAACGGTCAAAAAGCCAAGTGAAAACTTGAGTTGGGTAAAGAGAATCAAGAAGCTGGCACCAATCATAACATCAGGCGCAACCATGAGGATATTATTGAGTGAAAGAAAGGCTTCTTGGTATTTCTTACGAGATTGGTAAATATAAATGGCACCAAAAGTCCCGATAATGGTCGCAATCAAGGCTGACAGGAAGGCCAAGAAAAAGGTCTGAGTCACAATTAACATAAGGCGACCATCGCCAAACATGGTTTTAAAATGACTCAAACTAAAGCCTGTAAAGCTATTCATGTCGTTGCCTGCATTAAAGGCATAGCCAATCAAGTAAAATATTGGCAGGTAGAGGACAAGAAAGACCAGTCCCAGATATAGATTGGCAAATTTTTTCATCGTTCTCTCCTTTCCTTGGTAACCCACATGGTGATGAACATGGTCAGGATGAGAATTACACCGATGGTTGAACCCATACCGTAGTTGTCATTGGTTAGGAAATTCTGTTCAATAGCCGTTCCCAGCGTAATAACACGGTTCCCACCTATCAAACGGGTCAGCATGAAGAGACTCAAGCTGGGGATAAAGACAGATTGGACCCCACTTCTCACTCCGTTCATCGATAGAGGGAAGATGACATGACGGAAGGTCTCCCACTTGGTCGCACCGAGGTCATAGCTGGCATTGATGAGATTGTTGTCCATATCATCCAAGACATTGAAAATCGGCAAGATCATAAAGGGAAGCTCGATGTAGCTTGCGACAAAGATAAAGGAGAAATCGGTAAAGAGTAACTGATGTGAACCGATTCCGATAAATTCCAAGAATTGATTAATAGAGCCATTTTGACCAAAAATCCCAATAAAGGCATATGCTTTAAGAAGCAAATTGATCCAGGTAGGCAGGATAATCAGCATGAGCCAGAGTTGACGGTGCTTGAGACGGGTCAAAAAGAGGGCTGTTGGATAGCTGATAAGCAAGGTCACAAAGGTCACAATTCCTGCATAAAGTACAGAGTTAAAGCTCATTTTGAGGTAGGTCAAGTTTTGTGACGCAAAGTAGGATTTATAATTTTCTAAACTAAACTGGCCTTCGATATTGAAAAAGGATTGTCCGAAAATCAAGACCAAGGGTGCCAGGACAAAGAGTGCAATCCAGAGCATGTAGGGCACTACAAAGAGTTTAGAGCTTGTTTTCTTCATCTCTTTCCTCCTCGATTGCATTGATCAGACCTGCTTCTTGCTCTTCAATTTCCACGTATTCTTCGATACGGGCATCGAACTCTTCTTCGGTTTCGTTGAGACGCATGATATGGATGTCTTCTGGCTCAAAGTCCAAACCGATTTCCTCACCCACGATGGCCTTACGGGTTGAGTGGATTATCCATTCATTTCCAAGTTCGTCATAGGCGATAATTTCATAGTGCACCCCACGGAAGAGCTGGGTATCGACCTTAACTTGGAGCTTGCCTTCTTCAGGAAGGGTAATCCGCAAGTCCTCTGGACGAATCACGACCTCAACAGGTTCATTTGGCTTCATCCCACCATCGACCGCTTCGAAGCGTTTGCCGTTAAACTCAACCAAGTAGTCCTCAATCATGGTTCCTGGCAAGATATTTGACTCACCGATAAAGGTGGCAACAAAGTGGTTAATCGGCTCGTCGTAGATGTCCACAGGTGTTCCTGACTGGACAATCTCACCATCGTTCATAACAAAAATCCAGTCACTCATAGCCAGGGCTTCTTCCTGATCGTGAGTGACAAAGACAAAGGTAATGCCCAATCGTTGTTGCAGTTCACGCAGTTCATACTGCATGTCTGTTCTCAATTTCAAGTCCAGCGCTGATAAAGGCTCGTCTAGCAAGACCACACGGGGTTGGTTGATGATGGCGCGGGCAATAGCCACACGCTGACGTTGTCCTCCAGAGAGTTTACGGATGGAACGTTTTTCGTAACCTTCCAACTGAACCATCTTTAGAACTTCCGCTACGCGTTGCTCGATTTCTTTCTTGTCAATTTTACGCAAGCGAAGTGGAAAGGCAACATTTTCAAACACATTCATATGTGGAAACAAGGCATAGGATTGGAAGACCGTATGGACATCACGCTTGTTGGTTGGAATGTCGTTGATACGAACACCGTCCAGCAAAATATCTCCAGTCGTAGCATCCAGTAAACCTGCAATAATGTTAAGGATAGTTGATTTACCTGAACCAGACGCGCCTAGAAGAGTATAGAACTTCCCTTCTTCCAACTCAAAGTTGATATCTTTGAGAACCTTGGTGTTGCTGTCTTCAAAAACTTTAGAGACGTTTTTGAATTCAATAATTGGTTTTTTCAATTGTCATTTATTCCTTCTTTTTCATAGATTAACAGATCAGGGCTCTGTCAGGCCGCTACTACCTCGTGTAGGAGATTGAACTGCCTACATTCTTCTGCACTAACGATAGGCTTTCACCCCCTTTCCATGACATAGCAGCAGCTTTTCAACTACAGCTTCCTACTTGCTTTCACCCAAGATACGAACTTCTCTCTCAAGAGTAACGCCAGAGTGTTCCTTGACTTTTTCGATAACAGACTCAATCAAGTCCTCGTAGTCTTTAGCCGTTCCGTCAGCAACATTGATCATAAATCCTGCGTGTTTTTCTGACACTTCTACGCCACCGACACGATAGCCTTTCAAGCCAGCTTCTGAAATTAATTGACCTGCAAAATGACCTACTGGACGCTTAAAGACCGAACCACAAGATGGATATTCTAAAGGTTGCTTGAGTTCACGTAGATGCGTCAAACGATCCATTTCTTGCTTGATAACCTGATGGCTTCCTGGAGCAAGGGCAAATTTAGCTGACAAGACAACTGCACCAGACTCTTGAATGGCTGAATGGCGGTACCCAAAAGCCAAATCTTTGGCAGACAGGGTCTCGATTTCTCCATCCTTGGTCAAGACCTTACAAGACTGCAAGATGTGGGCAATCTCGCCACCATAGGCACCTGCATTCATAAAGACAGCACCGCCGACGCTCCCCGGAATGCCACAAGCAAACTCAAAACCAGTCAAACTATGACGAAGGGCAATGCGTGTTGTTTCAATCAAGTTAGCTCCAGCTTCAGCTTCGATGGTATAGCCATCAACAGAAACATTATTGAGCTTGTCACACAAGATGACAAATCCACGAATTCCACCATCACGAACGATGATATTGCTGGCATTTCCAAGAACCATCCAAGGGATATTTTCTTGATTGGCAAATTTGACAACGCGAGCCAACTCAAAACGATTTCGTGGAAAGACCAGATAATCAGCCTCTCCACCTACTTTTGTATAACTATAGCTATGCAAGGGTTCTTTAAAACGGATATCAATCCCTTCTAAGATTTCAAGCATGTTTTCTTTTACTGACATGACACTCTTCCTTTTACAAAATTCATTCCATTATACCATTTTTAAGACCATTTGACGACCCTAAAAAAATCTTGAGCTTATTTTAAACAAAAAAAGAGGTTTCCCCTCTTTTTATGATTTTTTGCAAAAGATAGCCTTTGTTCCATAGGCAACCAGAACGAGCTCAAGTGCTAAGAACACTTCCACAAAAACTGGATTGGTCAGCCAGCCAACTTGGGCAAGAGATGGTGCCAGGTCAAAGAAGGCATGTAGGCCATAGGCTGCTAGGAGATAAATCCATTTCTTCTGGCGAACAGCTTGGTAAACCCAAACAGTCAAGAGTAATTGGAAACCTAGGGCCAAGATTCGCTCAAAAGCAAGCAAATAAATCTGCCAGACTGATAGTGACTGAATAGTTTTCAACATATTTTCAGACAGCAATTGCATGACCTGTGGATTCTGAGTTTGAACTGCTGAGAGAACGATGTAGAGATTAATCAAACTAGTAAGACCTAGGAAAATCAACTCCAAACCACCATGACCTAACCCATAAGCCAAGGCATCTGCCTTTTCCAAACTTCTTTTTTTCTCCAACCATTTGAAGAAAACAAGGCGAGCTGTTTCCTCAAAAAATGCTGCCATGGCTAGGCCATAGATGATATAGACAAGCGGATGGTCTCGCAAGAGGGCAATACTACCGTCTTTTTGAGGATGTAAAACCAAGATATGCACCAGTTTTTCTAAAATCTGTGAAGAGACAAAGAAGGCAACAGCCCCCAAGCCCAAGACAGCTAGATTAATCTGGTGTTTCTTTTTGGCATACCAAATGCTTCCTATCAAGAAAGCCAGCAACAACACCATGGTAATGATAATATGAATGGTCATTTTCTTCTCCTATTCAGCCTTTTCAATATCTTTTTTCATCTCGTCAACATTGAACTTAGCAAACAAGTATTGACGGTCTTGGACTGGGAAACGTTGGTCCAACTGGTCAACAGCTCCCACCTCAACAATACCTTCCTTGATAACAAAGTTCATGACATGTCCACCGAAAGTCAAATCATCTGATATGAAGTGCAGATGGTAGCCTGCCACACTGACCCCATGGAAAATCTCAGGCGTCCAGAAACCAACAATGGTCCCCGCCACATTGTCACGACTATATTCCGGTTGATGGGTTGCGACATCAGCAAACTTGGTATCTGGTGTCGACTTGGGAATCATGCGCACATGCATATGCGAAAATTCCCCACGAATCTTGATAGAGCGGAAAAGATTTTCCCCATCATAATAAGACTCAATTCGCTCCTCCAATTCCTTGTCCGTCATCTCAAAGCGCTGTCGGAAAATAACCTCTGCCTGATGCGGTACTACTGCTGCATAAGGAATAAGGGCATCTGGTGACACCTCCACAATCTCTGGCTGGTCGCCTGATCCTTTGGCCTGATAAGCCTTGCCATCCAAGACAATCAATTCTCCATCAATGGAATCCAAGGTTCCCAAACCAAGGTCACCATGCTCTAGCAATTCTCCTACTGTCATAGTCCCACCATAAAGGCCAGCCATCAAGGCTCCAAGAGTATTGTATTGAAATAATTTCACTGGTTCCTGCACGTTCTTATCCATTCTCTTTCTTGACTGTTATACTCAATGAAAATCAAAAAGCAAACTAGGAAGCGAGCCACAGGTTGCTCAAAGCACTGCTTTGAGGTTGTAGATAAGACTGACGAAGTCAGCTCAAAACACTGTTTTGAGGTTGTGGATAGAACTGACGAAGTCAGTAACCATATCTACGGCAAGGCGAAGCTGACGTGGTTTGAAGAGATTTTCGAAGAGTATTATTCTATAAATGTTACTCCTAAGTATACCACATTTACCCCTAGATGTGAACGATAGAAACACTCTAGACATTGCCAAGAAGGAAAAAAAAAGGTACAATGTAACAAAATCAAGGGAGGTCTGGAATGAAGAAACAAAGCAAGTACCAAGAGGTTGTTTCCTATCTGAAAAACGGTATCGAGTCTGGACGTTTTCCAACGGGAAGTCGCCTGCCTTCTATCCGTCAACTGAGCCTTGACTTTCACTGTAGCAAGGATACCATTCAGAGAGCCCTTCTGGAATTACGGCACGAACAATACCTCTATGCCAAGCCCCAGAGTGGTTACTATGTCCTAGAACAAGGGCAACACCAGGATCTAGAAATCGAAGTCACTGACGAACATGCCAGTGCCTATGACGATTTCCGACTCTGTATCAATGAAACCTTGATTGGCCGGGAAAACTACCTCTTCAACTACTATGACAACCAAGAAGGATTAGAAGACTTAAGACAATCCATTCATAAACTCCTCTTTAACCAAGCTCTCTACTGCAAGGCTGATCAACTTGTACTGACTTCTGGAACCCAGCAAGCCTTGTTTATCCTTTCTCAAATATCCTTTCCTAGCCAAGTCAAGGAAATCTTGGTAGAACAGCCAACCTACCATCGGATGAATCGCCTCTTGATTGCTCAAGGTCTGGACTATCAAACGATCGAACGAGGCATTGATGGGATTGACTTGGAAGAACTGGAAGGCCACTTCAAGACAGGTAAAATTAAATTTTTCTATACCATTCCTCGATTTCACTATCCTCTGGGGCATTCCTATTCAGAGCAGGACAAACGGGCTATTCTTGACTTAGCTGCCAAGTATGGTGTCTATATCGTAGAGGACGACTATCTGGGTGATTTGGACTCCAAGAAGGGCCAGACCTTCCACTATCTAGATACAGAGGAGCGGGTCATTTACATCAAGTCCTTCTCAACCAGCCTCTTTCCAGCCCTGCGGATTACAGCACTCATCCTTCCAAATGCTATCAAAGAAGCCTTTGTGGCCTACAAAAATATCCTAGATTACGACAGCAACCTCATCATGCAAAAGGCCCTGTCACTCTATATTGATAGTCAACTGTTTGAGAAAAACCGGCTAGCTCGCTTGTCCAATCAGGAAGACTACCAAAAACAACTCGAGGAAAGACTAGCTAACACTCCTTGTCCCCTTCCTCATTATCCCCTATACGATGGTTTATTACTTGATCTCAGACAGTACCCTAAAATCGCCAGCCTCAAACACAGTCAACTGAAATTGGACTTCTTTGAGAAGGCTTACTTGGATGCCTGCCCTTATGAATTTGCCAAGGTGTCCTTAGAAAATCTGGAAAAGGTTTTAAACTATTTAAAAGCAGAATTGGATTGACTTCCAACTCTGCTTTTTTTATTGTTCAACTTCTGTTAGGCTTGCTGCCTTTTCAAGATAGCTTTGGTAAGTTCCTTCATCCTTGAGTTTTTGGATGACCTTGTCCACCACTTCTTTCAAATCAGTACTATTTTTTCTAAGGGCAACTGCATTAGCTTCGCCGTCCTTCATCTTCAAGCTGACAGTTGCGACAGCTAAGTCGGCATTTTTAGCAGCATAGCTAAGCGCAACAGGCTCATCCATGTGAACAGCATCTACTTTTCCAGCCTGTAATTCATTAACAGCTTCACCCATATTGGTTAGGGAAGTTAACTGCGCTTTTGGCAATTGTTCCTTGACCATTGATTCTGGAACAGTCCCTTTTTGGGCTGCAATATTAGCACTTTCAAGGCTAGTTAAATCCTTGTATTTTTCTACATCAGCCTTACGAACCAAGAAACTAATCTTGTTTTCATAGTAAGGGATTGAAAAATCAAAGACTTCTTTTCTCTCGTCAGTAGCGCTAATTCCCGCAACTGCTAGGTCAGCCTTACCAGTTTGAAGACTGGTCAAGACATTGTCAAAACTCATGCTTGAAATTTCCAACTTCACCCCAAGTTCATCAGCGATAGCTTGGGCCATATCAATATCCGCACCGACTACCTGATTTTTCCCGTCAACTAAAGACTGAAATTCAAAAGGTGCATAGTCAGGACTAGTCGCCACAACTAATTTCCCCTTTTGCTTAATGGCCTCAACAGCTGACTGAGACTCATTAGAACCCGACTGACAAGCTACTAAGAAGAAACTTGCAAGAAAACTACATAAAACAAATATCCATTTTTTTGATTTCATAAATAAACAACCTCTCTGTTAATTTTGTATAATTATAACGCTATCCAAGTTGCTTGTCAAGTATTTTTTGAATTTTTATCTTAAAAATATTTTTTTCATTCAAGAAAAGGAGCTATCAATTGATTTCAAGCTCCTTTTTATACAGAATGAATCTATTTTATAGTTCGACAATCTTACCTGTTTCAAAGTAAACAACCCATTCACAGATATTCTTGGCATAGTCTCCAATGCGTTCCAAGAAGGCAATCACTTGGAAATAATCACGACCTGTAACAATAGCATCAGGATTTTTCTTGATTTCTTCTGTAGCCAAATCACGAATGCTATCAAAGTAATGGTTGATTTTTTCGTCCATTGCTGCTACTTCATAGGCTTGGTCTACTGAACCATTCAGATAGAGTTCAAGGGCTGCTTCAACGAAGTTCTTGACATCGCGACCCATTCTCTTGATTTCTTCTTCAACAGCTGGGATTCGTTGCTCCCCCTTCATACGAATTGCCGCCTTGGCAATGGAAACGGCATGGTCACCCATACGTTCCAAGTCAGATACAGCCTTCAAGACTGTCAAAACAGTACGCAAGTCCTGAGAAACGGGTTGTTGAAGGGCAATCATTTCAAATGATTTCTTCTCCAATTTCACTTCGTATTCGTTTACTTCTGCATCGTCTTCGATGACTTCCTTGGCCAAATCGCGGTCATGCGTAACAAAGGCACGCACCGTACGATTGATTTGGGATAGCACTTCTTGTCCCATAGCATAGAACTGGTTGTGCAATTTCTCTAAATCTTCTTCAAATTGAGAACGTAACATCATTTATCTCCTTATCCAAATTTTCCTGAAATATAATCTTCTGTTTCCTTGTGTTGTGGGCTGAGGAACATCTTCTTGGTATCGTTAAACTCGATCAGATCTCCATCTAGGAAAAATCCTGTCTTGTCAGAAATACGAGAGGCTTGTTGCATGGAACGCGTAACCAAGAGCATGGTGTATTTATCTTTTAAACCATACAAGGTTTCCTCAATCTTACCAGCCGAGATAGGGTCCAGAGCTGAAGTCGGTTCATCCAAGAGAATGATTTTAGGACTGGTTGCCAAGACACGAGCAACACAGACACGTTGTTGTTGTCCACCTGAAAGACCGATAGCTGAATCATGCAGGCGATCCTTGACCTCATCCCAGATAGAAGCTCGTTGTAGGGCTTTTTCTACCGCTTCATCCAGAACCTGCTTATCCTTAACTCCATTGATACGAAGCCCGTAAACAACATTTTCGTAGATAGACATAGGGAAAGGGTTCGGTTGTTGGAAAACCATACCAATTTCCTTACGCAATTCAACTGTATCTGTACGTGGGCTGTAAATGTTGTGGCCGTTGTAAACCACCGAACCAGTTGTGGTCACTTCTGGATTGAGATCCCCCATGCGGTTGATAGCCTTGAGGAGGGTTGACTTCCCTGATCCAGATGGACCAATCAAGGCTGTAATTTCCTTAGGTTGGAAAGATAGGGAAACACTATTCAAGGCCTTTTTTTGATTATAGTAAACGGACAGGTCTGATACCTGTAAAATCGCTTCTTTCATACTGTTTCCTTTCTATCCAAAGTGTCCTGTTACGTAGTCATTGGTTGACTGTAATTTTGCATTTTGGAAAATATTAGAGGTCTTATCGTACTCAATCAAGTCACCCAAGTAGAAAAATCCTGTGTAGTCACTAGCACGCGCAGCCTGCTGCATACTGTGGGTCACGATGATGATGGTAAAGTCCTTCTTTAATTCCAGCATAGTTTCTTCCAGCTGGGCTGTCGCAATCGGATCCAAAGCTGACGCCGGCTCATCCATCAAGAGAATATCTGGTTTAACCGAGATAGCACGAGCGATACAGAGACGTTGCTGCTGACCACCTGATAGGGTCAAGGCTGACTTGTGCAAATCGTCTTTGACCTGGTCCCAAAGAGCAGCCTGACGAAGAGAGGTTTCCACAATTTCATCCAAGACTTGCTTGTCCTTAACCCCTGCACGTTCATGGGCAAAAGTGATATTGCGGTAGATAGACTTGGCAAAGGGATTTGGTCGTTGGAAGACCATTCCGATGTGCTTGCGCATCTCATAAACATTGATTTCTGGGCGGTTGACATCAATCCCTTGATAGAGAATTTGACCTGTTACCTTGGCAATATCAATAGTATCATTCATACGGTTGAGACTGCGAAGGTAGGTTGATTTTCCTGAACCAGAAGGGCCAATTAAGGCTGTGATTTTATTTTTTTCAAATTGCATATCGATGCCCTTGATGGATTCATTTTTACCGTAGTAAACATGTAAATCCTTAGTAGAGAGGGCCACTTTCTCTTCAGGAAAGGTGATGATATGCTTTTCATCCCAATTATATTTTGACATGGCTTCTCCTTTAGGCAGCGGTTAATTTCTTATGTAGGTAGCTTCCGAGTTTACGGGCTCCAAAGTTAAAGATGAGGATAAAGATGAGGAGCACGGCAGCAGAACCTGCTGATACGATGGTTCCATCTGGAATAGTTCCTTCACTATTGACTTTCCAGATGTGGACAGCCAAGGTTTCTGCTTGACGGAAGATAGAGATTGGGCTAGTCACACTGAGAATATTCCAGTTAGACCAGTCCAGAGCTGGAGCGGATTGTCCTGCAGTATAGATAAGAGCCGCAGCCTCACCAAAAATACGACCAGAAGCTAAGACGACCCCAGTCACAATACCTGGAAGGGCTTCTGGAATGACCACATGGACCACAGTCTCCCAACGAGAAATCCCAAGGGCTAAACCAGCCTCACGTTGCGTGTGGTGAACGTGTTTCAAACTGTCCTCAACATTACGAGTCATCTGAGGCAAGTTAAAAACTGTCAAGGCCAAGGCACCTGAAATGATTGAAAATCCATACTCAAACTGAACTACAAAGATCAAGTAACCAAAGAGACCTACAACCACTGATGGCAGTGAAGACAAGATTTCAATACAGGTTCTGACAAAATTGGTTACAGGACCTTTTTTGGCATATTCAGCTAGGAAAATCCCAGCCCCCATAGACAAGGGAACAGAGATAATCAAGGTAATGACCAGAAGGAAGAAGGAATTATAGAGCTGAATTCCAATCCCTCCTCCTGCTTGGTAAGAAGATGATTTGCCAGTCAAGAAAGACCAAGAGATGTGGGGCAAACCACGAACCAAGATATAGAGAATCAAGGATGCCAAGATGGCAACGATAATTCCTGCAATCGAGTAGAGGACAGCTGTTGCAATTTTATCTAATTTCTTAGCGTGCATAGTTTTTCTTTCCTCTTTCTTTCGTAATCAATTTAATCACACTGTTAAAGGCCAAACTCATCAAGAGCAAGACTAAGGCCAGTGACCAGAGAACGTTATTGTCAACTGTTCCCATAACAGTATTTCCGATACCCATGGTCAACACAGAGGTCAAGGTCGCAGCAGGTGTTGTCAATGAAGTTGGGACGACGGCTGAGTTTCCGACCACCATCTGAATGGCCAAGGCCTCACCAAAGGCACGCGCCATCCCAAAGACCACTGCTGTAAAAATCCCTGAACGCGCTGCCTTCAAGGTCACGCGCCAGATGGTTTGCCAGCGAGTGGCCCCCATAGCCAAACTAGCTTCGCGGTAGTGACGAGGTACCGCACGCAAGCTATCGGTTGTCATAAAGGTTACCGTCGGTAAAATCATGACAAAGAGAACGAAAATCCCTGACAAAATCCCAAAACCAGTTCCACCAAAGACACTGCGGACAAAAGGAACTACGACCTGCAAACCGATAAATCCATACACGACTGAAGGAATCCCGACAAGTAATTCAATAGCTGGTTGCAAGATTCTAGCACCTTTTGGTGAGACCTCTGTCATAAATACTGCCGCACCGATGGCAAAAGGAGTTGCGATAAGGGCCGATAGGATTGTGACAATAAAGGAACCCAAAATCATGGGAAGAGCACCAAATTGTTTACCTGAAGGATTCCAAGTTTGGCCAAAGAGGAAATCAAAGATATTAACCCCATTTACAAAGAAGGTCGACAAACCTTTTTGGGCGACGAAAATCAAAATCATGGCCACAATGATAACAATCAAAGACAGACAGGCAAAGGTCAAGCCTTTTCCTAATTTCTCTAAACGAGAGTTCTTTGAGGGAGAAAGTAATTTTTTAGCTAATTCATCTTGATTCATTATTGACTCCCTTCTAGTGCTGTCACCGTTCCTACAGCATCTTTTTCAACCTTCATTTCCTTGACAGAAATATATCCCATTCCCTTAACGATTCCGCTTTGCGCTTCATCTGAGAGGACAAAGTTGAGGAATTCTGCCACCAATTCATTTGGTTGACCTAGGGTGTACATGTGTTCATAAGACCACAAAGGCCAGTTATTGCTTGTAACATTTTCTGCAATTGGCTCATAGCCATTCAACTTCATACGTTTAACTGAGTCATCCACATAGGCAAAGGCTAGGTAAGAAATAGCTCCTGGTGTCTGGGAAACAATGTTTTTGACCATCCCGTTTGAATCCTGTTCTTGACTCTGCACGGCAGATTGACCATCCATGATAACACTATCAAAGGTTGCACGCGAACCTGAACTTGCCGCGCGGTTGATAATGGAAATGGCTAGGTCTTTCCCACCGACTTCTTTCCAGTTGGTCACTTGACCTGTGAAGATGCTACGGAGTTGTTCAGTTGTCAGATTTTCAACATCAACTTCCTTATTTACAATGACTGCCAAGCCCGCTACGGCTACCTTATGGTCCACTAGAGCGGAGGCGTTGATACCGTCTTTTTCCTCGGCAAATACGTCTGAATTTCCTACATCAACGGCTCCAGACTGAACCTGAGACAAACCTGTACCAGATCCTCCACCTTGGACGTTGACTGTTTTTCCAACGTGCATAGAGCCAAATTCATCTGCTGCTGCTTCGACCAAGGGCTGAAGAGCCGTTGAGCCAACAGCTGTCATGGATTCTCCACGATCAATCCAGCTAGCACATCCCGCCAAAGAACCTGCTAGCAAGAGAGCCGCAAGGGATAGAGCGAGTTTTTTCCTTTTTTTCACTGTTTTTCTCCTTGAAAATAATGGTGAATACTGTGAATTTTTTCAATTATTTATTTATGTTTTTCTTTTTTAAAATTGAGAGCAAACTGAAGTTGATAGCTTAATTTTACTAGTCATTTGCTCAGTTGCCGTCTCCACCAAATTTGACTTAAAATAAAAGATAATTTGAAAAAATCCATACTTCCACTATAACATAGACAAGCTACTTTGACTAGCATTTTCACTTGAATCTGAGGCCTTTTGGAAAATAATTTTTCAAAACATTTCCAGTCACCTTAGCAAAGCCCAAACCATTTCCTTGAACTAAAACTTGGTACCAACCATTTGGCAGACTGTCCACCAGCTGAACGGTTTCTCCAGCCACATACTTGACAAACGCTTCTTGGTCAATTTCAACCGACTGCTTGACCTGACTCGGTTTCAAGGCTAGACCAAGAGCAAAACTAGGCTCAAAGCGTTTTTTCTTAAAAGTGCCCAGATGCAGTCCATTGCGAGCAATCTTGAGTTTCCCTAAATCTGGTAAGAGTTCTGGCAAGAGATAGAGTTGGTCCCCAAAAGTCTGCAAGATTCCCCTTAGATTGATTTTCAAGTGTTTTTGTGCAAATTCCTGCCACAAAGTAACTTGTTCTCGGCTGAGATTGCTCTTGCTTGCCTTACATTTAGGTGCTGTATTTTCTCCTTTAAATTGTAAATGGGCTACAAATTGCCCCTCTCCCTTAAAATGATGAGGATACATCCGAGCCGTTTCTGGCAGGTCAATACCAGCTACCATTCCATTGATATGCTCTACTGGCAACAAATCAAAATCATACTCCTCCAGTAGCCAATTGACAATCTCTTCGTTTTCCTCGGGGGCCCAGGTACAGGTTGAATAAACCAAGCGACCACCTTCAGCTAGCATGGTCACTGCATCCTCCAGAATTTCTCTTTGCAAGCTAGCACATTGACTCGGATAATCTAAGCTCCAATAGTCCATAGCACCTGGTTGCTTACGAAACATCCCTTCACCAGAGCAAGGAGCATCAAGAACGATTAGGTCAAAATAGCCCTTAAAAACCTTGGCCAAGCGGTCAGCAGATTCATTGGTCACCACAACATTTGTCGCTCCAAAGCGCTCCATGTTTTCTACTAAAATCTTAGCCCGTTTGCTTGAAATTTCATTGGAAACCAGGATACCTTCACCTGCTAGATAGGCTGCCAGCTGAGTTGATTTTCCACCCGGTGCAGCGGCCAAATCCAGAACCTTCATACCAGGACTGGGCTGGGCTACCTGAGCCACCATTTGAGCAGCGGGTTCTTGCGAATAAACCAAACCTGTAGCATGTTCCGGAGATTTCCCAGACACCTTCCCGTAGTAGCCCCAAGGGGTTTGAGGAATGGGATCAGAAAAGGAAACTGGCGCTTCTTTTAAAGGATTGACCCGAAAGGCCGAAACCGCTTCCTCCTCAAAAGAGGCAAGAAAATCTCTTGCCTCATCTCCTAGTATCACTTCATATTTTTCAACAAATCCTTCTGGAAATTGCATTTAAGTTCTTTTCCTTTCGTAAATATAGGATTGAATTTCCTCCTGCATTTCAAGAGGTAGCATCATGACCGGTTGTCTAGTTTGAAAATCAGGAGCTTCACCAGAAAGGGTCACCACCCGATAGCCCAGACTTTCCCCTAAAATACTAGCTGCGGCATAATCCCATGGTTGCAGATAGGTGACATAGGTCAACAAACGCCCTGACAAAATCTTGGCAAAACTGATGGCCGCACTCCCATATACACGAACACCGAGGACCGCTCGACCCAAATCAGCCAAGCCCCATTCATTGGTTTCCAGCATACCACTATTCCCTGCAATGAGAAAATCTCCAAGTGGTTTAGTTTTAAAAGGAGCTAGGGGCTGATCGTTTCGGCAAACCGGAAATTCCCCACCACCGTGGTAACAATCCCCTTTGACCACATCATAAATCAGACCAAACTGGCCTTGACTATTTTCAAAATAAGCCACCATAACAGCAAAATCTTCCTGCTGGGCTACAAAGTTATTGGTCCCATCAATGGGATCAATGACCCAAACATTGCCCTCTTGAACCGAGGCTCGCAGACAACCTTCTTCAGCACAAATCTTATCCTCAGGATAACGAGATAAAATCTCACTCACCAAGAGCTCCTGAACTTCCTTGTCCAGTCTGGTCACCAAATCTGTTGGAGAGGACTTGGTCTCAACACGTAAGTCTTCCTTCATATGGTCAAGGATGTACTGGCCCGCTTTCTTAACAAGCTCTTTGGCAAATTCAAATTTACTTTCCAAGAGAAATCTTTCCTTCCCCTTTTTCCTTGGCAGCCTGAACTGCTCGATAAAGCGAATAGCCACTAACTGTTTCAAATTCTCGTCCCAAACGTTTTTCTTCGCTCTTACTTGGCACGACCTCCTTGAATCCCTTATAGGAGTCCAGTAACTTTTTAGCCTCTACCTTGCCTTCATAGGCAGCTTCAACATCATTAAAAAAAGAAAGCACTGAAGCAAGTTCTTCAGTGCTCCACGACAAATCTAGTGGGTAACTATACTGTTTGTTCATTAACTAATACCAGCTCTCATTCTTGCTTCTTTTAGTTCTTGCTTACGGTAACTACGAGGGAGAAAAGCACGAATCTCATCTTCATTAAAACCGATTTGCATACGTTTGGCATCGATAATAATTGGACGACGCAAAAGACTAGGATACTGCTCAATCAAATGAAGCAATTCCGATACCGAAATACTCTCTACATCAATATTCAATTTTTGAAAAATTTTTGAACGAGTTGAAATGATGTCATCAGTACCATTTTCGGTCAAGGAAAGGATGTGTTGCAATTCTTTTCTTGTTAAGGGACTGGTCATAATATTGTGTTCCTCAAAGGGCACCTTATGTTTTTCTAACCAGGCCTTAGCCTTACGACATGAAGTACAGCTCGGTGATAGAAATAGTGTAATCATGCTTTTCTCTTCTTATCTATACTTTGCTAATTCTATTATACAAAAAAATAAAGCGCTTGACTAGAGATTTTTAGAAAAAAAAGCCTATTTTTTCAAGAAAAATAGACTGTTTGCGAACGATTGAGGTAAGGTAGATTTAGTTAATTCACTCTTGACAATAGTTTCGAATCACATACCTAACTTATTTACTCAAAATAAGAACATCTTTAGTATTATTTCCTAAGACTTTTCAGGTACAAAAAGCCAAAGAAGCTTTCATAGAGGGCAAAAAAGAGGAGGAAGGCATGAAGAAAAAAGGTCTCTGGCAAAATCAGAATAACAGGATCCTTGGCTGGATCAAAAAGCCAGGTATCATCTCCCACAAAGAGAATTTGATGGAAAAGAGTAAAGAATTGGTCAAAACCAATCAAAACTCCCCCAAGACCAATCAGCACAGGCAAGACTACTAGAGTCAAAAGCCCTTTACTAAATAGAGACAAGAAGCCCTTTTTCACAATCCCTTTGACAAAGACGTAAAAACTTGGCAGTGTCACTAGAGCTACTAGCTGAACCAAATGAAAGAGATTCTTTACCACTGCGAAATGGTGCAGACCAGCTGCTGACGAACGAAAATCAGGCATCTGCAAGTCCTGACTAAAAGGATTGGTCAGGTAATTCATCAAGATATGAAAGTTGTACTGAATAGTTTCTGGTTTTAGATAGACTCGATCCGTTAAGTTCAGCCACTGAATTTCCAACGGATAAAAAATCCAAGCCAAATAAATGGTCAGAAGGATGGAGAGGGAGAGGAGAAAGAGCATAGAGCTCCAAAAGATCCGTTTAGTTTTCATCAAAATCCCACTCCGCAAGGCTAGAAACTACATGAGTCGGTGCGATTGGTAGGTCTGCTACTTCTTCTGCCTTGGTAAAACCTGTCGTCACCAAGAGCGTTGGAATACCATTGTCAATCCCAGCTCGGATATCAGTCAGGTAATTGTCCCCAACCATGATTAATTCTTCACGTTCCAAACCTAAGTGCTCAACCGCCTTGTCCATAATGATGGCATTTGGTTTCCCAATATAAACAGGCTTCACTCGTGTTGCTACTTCAAGCAGGGTAATCAGCGAACCAGCCCCCGGCAAAAGCCCTCGTTCTGTCGGGATGTTGAGGTCAGGATTGGTTCCGATAAAGTGAGCGCCTTTTTGAATAGCAAGAGTTGCTGTCGCAAATTTTTCATAGTCAACTTGCCAGTCCAGACCTACTACCACATAGGCAGGATTTTCCTTGTCTTCCACATAACCAGCCGCCTTGATGGCTTCTTTGAGACCTGATTCTCCGATAACATATACCGTCTTTTCAAGCCCCAAGTCATTCATATAGTCGATGGTTGCCAAGGTCGCTGTGTAGACAGTCGATAGAGGCGTATCAATATTAAAATTCTGAGCCAGTATCTCCTGAACACTCTCTGGAGTGCGGGTTGTATTGTTGGTCACAAAAAGATAGGGAATGTCCCGCTTTTGCAATTCATGGATAAAAGCCTCCCCTGCTGGAATTCGATCTTTCCCCTTATAAATGGTTCCGTCTAAATCAATTAAATAGCCTTTATATTTCATATTTTTCTCTAATCCTTCTTCATTTCTTGCCAAGTGATGATGGCTTGAGCATTAGTCGCACCGTCGCTTGTAATCACATGCTTGCTTTCCAGTCCAGTCCGTTCAACAGACGATGTAATAACCCCACCTGGTCGAACTTCTTTGACATACTTGAGATTGATTTTCTTGGGAATATATTGGGTCAAAAAGTCCGCTCCCATGACCTCAAAAATCCAGTCCAGATATTTACTGTTATTGACATGACCATTCATATCCAAGTCGTAAAAACGAACATGGTAATCCTTGCTGAATGGTTCATCCAAAGACTCATACTTTGGTCCGCGGATAAGCTTTTTATCAAAGTCAGACTGGTAAGGAGCCACAATCTCAGGTTCAACAGCATGGACTTTTCGACTGTCTCGATCCATGAGAACAAAGGTCGCTATCATGTGGATGAGTTCCCGTCCCTCTTCATCATAAATAGTAAAGCGACGGTAGCAAAAGAGCCGATTGTAGCTCAAAGCTTCCGTTTCGATAGTGATTTCTTCTGCAAAACGAGGCAAACGAACCACCTCAATATCATAATCTGTGATAATCCAGACCAGATTATGCTCTTCCAAAATAGTCTTATCACTAACACCCAACTCAATCGACTGCATCCCTGAAACTTGCAGGGACAGTAAAATCACATCTGGAAGTTTAATATGACCATTCATATCAGCCATATCAAAAGGAATTTTCATTTTCATTTGATAAGTTAAGCCCATCATCCTACTCCAAAATAAATCGTTCTGCTACGGTGTCTCCTAAAAAGAGACCTCTTTTTGTCATGCGCACGCGATCACCGTCTATTTGCATGAGACCTTGTTGAACCAAATCTCTGACAATTTCTCCATAAAGTCCATCAAAAGACCTTCCAAATTTTTCCTCAAATCGCGCTATAGAGACCCCTGATTTCTTGCGAAGCCCCAGGAACATTTCTTCTTCCATTTGCTCTTTTTGGCTCAGGTGCTCTTCTGTAACACGAGCATTGCCTTCCTCAACTGCACTGAGATAATGACGAATGGGACCATGATTTTTATAGCGCACTCCATTAACATAACCAGATGCCCCAGCACCGATGCCATAGTATTCAGCATTATCCCAGTACATGAGATTGTGGCGACTTTCAAAACCAGGCTTTGAGAAATTGGAAATCTCATAATGCTCAAAACCAGCTCGCTCCAGCTCTGCGATGATGTACTCAAACATCTCAGCTTCCAGTTCCTCCTTAGGCAGAGGCAATTTCCCTCGTCGCATGCGGTTCATAAAGACCGTATGATTTTCCAAAATCAAGCTATACAGACTCATATGGGGAATATCCAACCCAATGGCTTTAGCCACATTTTCCTTGACCTGCTCCATGGTCTGACCTGGCAGTGCATAGATCAAATCGATGGAGATATTGTCAAAACCAGCCAGTTTCAGGCGGTCGATATTTTCATAAATATCCTTCTCCAAATGACTGCGCCCAATCTTTTTCAGCATCTTGTCGTCAAAGGTCTGCACGCCTAGCGAAACACGATTGACAGCCGAGTTCTTCAAAACAGCAATCTTATCCGCGTCCAAGTCGCCTGGATTGGCTTCAATGCTCAACTCCTCTAAGACAGACAAGTCCAAGTTTTCAGTCAAGCCCTTCAATAACACCTCTAGTTGTGACGCTGACAGGGCTGTCGGTGTCCCACCACCGATGTAAAGGGTTCGTAACTTTTGAATGTCATAAGAACGAAACTCTTCCAGCAGATGCTCCAAATAGCTATCAACTGGCTGATTTTTGATGAAAACCTTTGAGAAGTCACAATAATAACAAATCTGGGTACAAAATGGGATGTGCACATAGGCTGACGTTGGTTTTTTCTGCATAGTACTTATTATACCACAAAGACAGGCTACGAGAAAAAAATCACCATCCCCAGATACATAGTCCGTCCAGAGATGGTGATGGTTTATTCTTCTGTTATGTCAATAACAATCTCTTCTGATTCATCAAGAGTTTCGGCCTTTTCTTGCCATTGCTCCTTGAGATTATTGAATCGATCTTTTGATGCTTCTGTCGCTTGACGAGCACATGATTTGGCTTGAGCAAGGACACTGTCCACAGTGATTTCACCTGACTCAACCTGTTCTTTGGTTTTAAGAACAAAATCTGTAGCCTGCTCCTTGACTTCTGTCAGTTTTTCACAGACCTGCTCCTTGGCATACTCAGGATCTTCTCTCAAATCATCTAGAAAATCTTGAGCCTGACTGCAAACTTGTTTTCCCTTGTCGCTTGTTAAAAACAAGGCAAGAGCTGCACCTGAAACGGTTCCTAAAAGGATTGAGGATAGTTTACCCATAAGAATTCTCCTTTTTTATTTTTTGAAAAATTTACTTGCGACACGTAGAGCTGACAGACTTGCACCAGTTTTGAGTGTTTTTGAACCAGCTGATGAAGCTTTCTTGCTCAAGACACGCGCATGGTCATTAAGATCTGAAACAGATAGAGATAAATCTGCAACTGCACTAAAGAGTGGATCAATCGTTGCCACCTTGACATTGATATCATCTGCCAAGACATTGACCTTAGACAGCAATTCATTGGTATGATGCAAGGTCACATCCACATCTGAAGTTAAGGTTTTAATCGTCTTCTCTGTTTCATCGATCACACGTCCAAGCTTTTGTACAGTAATGATTAGATACACTAAAAATACAATCAAAGCAAGGGCTACAAGAATATATGCAACTTCTAACATTTAGTTTTCCTCCTCTGTAATATAGTAAGGGGCCTTCTTTCGATTTTGATATAGAATGATAAAAATACCAAGACCGATAAGGACAACTGATAGCCATTGAGACACTCGAAGACCAAAGAACATGAGACTATCTGTCCGCATACCTTCGATGACCATACGACCGAAACCATACCAAATCAAGTAAAAGGCAGTGATATGACCTCGTCTAAGGCTCTTCCATTTTCTTCTAAAAATCAGAATCAAGGCAAATCCAAGAAGATTCCATAGAGACTCATAAAGGAAGGTTGGCTGACGATAGCTCCCCTCAATATACATCTGGTCACGAATAAAGCCAGGTAGATAATCCAGATTATCCACTGCTGCACCATAGGCTTCTTGGTTAAAGAAATTGCCCCAGCGACCCAAACTTTGGGCAATCATGACGCTAGGCGCTGCAATATCTAGGAAATCCCAAGTATTGATGAGTTTACGATCAGCAAAGATATAGAGTACAATAGCCCCAGTTATCAAACCACCGTAAATAGCCAAACCACCATTCCAAATGGCAAAAATTTCTCCCAAGTTCTGACTATAGTAATCAAAACGGAAAATAACATAATAGAGACGTGCTCCTAAAATAGCCAAAGGAAAAGCTATCAGGATGAAATCTAAAATATCGTCTGGTATGATCTTCTTTCTAGGTGCTTCTTTCATGGTCAAATAAACCGCAAGAATCAAGCCTGTCACAATACACAAGGCATACCAACGAATGGCTAGAGGGCCTAGATGAATAGCAATTGGATCAAGCATTAGGCACCTCGTTTTGAGCAATAAGATTGGTCAAGCGTTCTTCGAACAAACGAGTCGCATCAAAGCCCATTTCCTTGGCACGATAATTCATGGCAGCAGCCTCAATCACAACAGAAATATTACGACCTGTTTTAACTGGAATACGAATACGAGGAATAGATACGCCAGAAATTTCAAGTTCCTCTGCATTGTTTCCAAGACGATCAAAAGTTTTATGTGTATCGTAATTTTCCAAATAAACAGCCAACTGGACTTGTGAAGAATCCTTGACGGCACTCGCACCGTAGAGGCTCATAACATCGATAATCCCAACCCCACGAATTTCAATCAGGTGTCTCAAGATTTCAGCCGGTTCACCCCAAAGGGTAATCTCGTCCTTGGCAAAGATGTCTACGCGATCATCTGCTACCAAGCGGTGACCACGTTTGACAAGCTCTAGACCTGTCTCACTTTTACCAATTCCACTATCGCCCTGAATCAAGACACCCATACCATAGATATCCATCAAGACACCGTGCACACTGGTACGTTCTGCCAAACGAGAATCCAAATAGCTAGATAACTCTCCAGACAATCGACTGGTCGCCGTACGGCTAGTTAAAATAGCAATCTTACATTCTCTAGCTGCCTTTAGCATCTCCTCAGGAACCACCAAACCACGAGCAACAATGACCGCAGGTGTCTCAGGTAGAAACATTTTTTTCAAGACTTGGTAACGGTTGTGAGAGGACATCGAAACGAGGTAGGACCACTCCTTCATCCCCAAAAGTTGAATCCGCTCTGGCGTATAGTAGTCAAAATAGCCTGTCATTTCAAGACCAGGTCGCGTAATATCCGCAGTATTAATTTCCTTTTCAAGCAATTCTGGTTCGCCATAGACAATGTCTAGTCTAAGCTTTTCAATCACTTCTTTTACTAAAACCGACATCATTTCCTCCTTCAAATGAGTTCTTCTCTCTATTATATCAAATTGTAGGAGGATATTTCAGATTTTTGCAGGCTTTGTAGTATTTATTTAAAAGAAAAAGACTAGATTTCTCTAGCCTTTCATTTCTAATTAGAATTTTTTACGTTTACGAGCTGCTTCTGATTTACGTTTACGTTTTACAGAAGGTTTTTCATAGAATTCACGTTTGCGTGTTTCTTGAAGAGTACCAGCTTTAGTAACCGCACGTTTGAAACGACGAAGTGCGTCGTCAAGAGATTCATTCTTACGTACTACTGTTTTAGACATTTTTTTCACTCCCTTCAAGTTCAAGATCTATTCTATTTTACACGTAAAAGGAATAATTGTCAAGAAAAAATGCAAGTAAATTTTGATTATCTTCAATTTTAATCTTGTTGTTAATCTTGTTAAAATTGATTAACATTTATAGATGGAAATGATATAATAGTGACACATATTGATTAGCAAAAATTAGTATTATTTAGAAGTGAATCTATAACATGAAAAGAATCATAAAAATTTGCCCTGTGGTCAGTATTTTAGTTGTAATTTGTTTATTGCTAGGAATTCTTACTACCTTTTTGGGAAGTGTAATGTATGACTTATTTGCATTTCATTCAAAGCCAATTTATTGTTGGCAATACTTTAGTGGTACATTTATGCATGGAAGTAAAGAAGCACCAGTATGGTTTATATGGTTTCATTTAGTTTTAAATACTTTAATGTTACTTCCTTTTGGTGGGCTATTGGAGTATAAAAGGGGATCAAAATATGTATTTTTAGTTTTTATTACTTCTATGGTAATATCTTCAATT
Source organism: Streptococcus mitis (assembly GCF_003942995.1). Taxonomy (GTDB): domain Bacteria; phylum Bacillota; class Bacilli; order Lactobacillales; family Streptococcaceae; genus Streptococcus; species Streptococcus mitis_CV. Next base: position 206,975 of record NZ_RJOH01000002.1, read on the forward strand.
GTATTCCATATATTAACACAGAATCAAGAAATTCAGGCATCGGGTATCTCTGCTATTGGCTATGCTTTTGTAACGGGTGGGGTGATGAGTATGTTTAGTATATGGAAAAATTTCAATTTAGGATTAAAACTATTTTATATCCTTTTAATCGTTCTATCTCTAACCATGCTTCTACCAAATATAACAGGCTGGATTTCAACCTTTCTTCACATGTCAGGAATTGCCAGTTATATCATGGTTTCCAGCATCAACAACTATCGACTGTCTTAATAAAAATCGTATAGTATCATAAAAAATAGTCAATACGATTATATCACAGTTTACAGACATTTAATAATTTTCTATTGGATACCTTTTTATATGAAATATCGACAACTGTTACGGGGATTTACAGAAAAATTTCTTTTAGTAGGATAGTGAACATTTGAAGTAAAAAACCACTCACTCCAAAGAGCAAGTGGTTTTTATACTTTTTATTTTTCAAGTAGGCTGAGCGCTTCAGCATCTGCAATGATGGTCACATCAGAGTGGTTTTGGAGGCTACTTGCAGGTAGGTTCTCAGTCACTGGACCAGACACTGTTCCAGCAATGGCTTCTGCTTTCGATTCACCGTAAGCAAAGAGAATAATTGACTTGGCATCCAAGATGTTTTTAATCCCCATTGAAATGGCTTGAGTTGGGACGTCTTCAATCTTGTTAAAGAAGCGAGCATTAGCTTCGATAGTAGACTTGTCAAGTTCGACTAGGTGTGTTTGACTGTCAAATGGAGTACCAGGTTCATTAAATCCGATATGTCCATTGCGACCGATTCCCAAGATTTGGAGGTCAACTGGATGGTCAGCCAAAATTTGGTTGTAGCGTTCAACTTCAGCTTCAGCATGATCCTTAACCCCACGAGGCAAGAAACTTTCTTTAAATGGTTTTTGGTTAAACAAGTTTTCTTGCATGAAGTAACGATAAGACTGTGGATTGTCTCCATCAAGTCCTACATACTCATCAAGGTTGACACTGGTTAGATTTGAAAAATCAAGGTCACTCTCAACGATTTCCTTGTAAAATTCAAGTGGGCTACTTCCTGTCGCAAGTCCTAGGGTTTGAGCGCCGTTGGCCAATTTTTCCTTCAAAATCTCAAAAGCAACTTTTCCACCTTCGATTTGGTTTTCAACTTTAATAACTTTCATCTTTTTATCCTCCGTTTCAATCTATATTTATTATATGGTATAGACCAATTTTTGTCAAGTGAAAACGATTTAATTTTCAAAAAAAGAGCGTCCAAACTTGAAACATGTTATAATGGATAAGATTAGAACTTAGAAAGAATGAACAGATATATGAATACAGCTGATTTTGATTTCCACTTACCCGAGGAATTGATTGCCCAAACGCCCCTTGAAAAACGGGACGCTTCTAAACTCCTCATTGTCAACCGTGAGACTGGAGAAATGCAGGATAAACACTTCCACTCTATTATTGATATGCTGGAACCTGGTGACGCCCTTGTCATGAACGACACCCGCGTTCTCCCTGCCCGCCTCTATGGTCAAAAGGAAGAAACTGGAGGTCATGTGGAACTTCTCCTGCTTAAAAATACTAGTGGAGATGAGTGGGAAGTTCTGGCTAAACCTGCCAAACGCCTCAAGGTCGGTACTCGTGTCAGCTTTGGTGATGGTCGCCTCAGCGCTGTTGTTACGGAAGAATTGACTCACGGGGGCCGCATTGTCCGCTTTGAATACCAAGGAATTTTCCTAGAAGTTTTAGAAAGTCTGGGTGAAATGCCTCTACCGCCTTATATCCACAAAAAATTGGATGACCGCGAACGCTATCAAACCGTCTACGCCAAGGAAAGTGGCTCTGCTGCAGCACCTACTGCTGGTCTTCACTTCACCAAAAAACTGCTAGCAGAAATCCAAGCTAAGGGTGTTCATCTAGTCTATCTGACTCTTCATGTCGGACTCGGAACCTTTAGACCCGTTTCAGTTGACAATCTGGACGAACACGAAATGCACTCAGAATTCTACCAGCTTTCTGAGGAAGCTGCTGCCACTCTTCGATCTGTCAAGGAAAATGGTGGTCGCGTCATCGCTGTCGGAACCACTTCTATCCGCACCTTGGAAACTATTGGTTCCAAGTTTGATGGGCAAATCCAAGCAGATTCTGGCTGGACCAATATCTTTATCAAACCTGGCTATGAATGGAAGGTCGTGGATGCCTTCTCAACCAACTTCCACCTGCCAAAATCAACTCTGGTTATGTTGGTTTCTGCCTTTGCAGGCCGTGAATTAGTCTTAGATGCCTATCACCATGCCATCCAAGAACACTACCGCTTCTTTAGTTTTGGTGACGCCATGTTTATCTATTAATTTACATAATCAAAAAACGCATATTATCAAGGTTTTATATAAAGCCTGATAGTATGCGTTTTGTAATGGATAAAAAATGAATTAATTTATTCTAAAGCTCGGATCTTTCAAACTCTGGACACTGGCATTGATCACCGCACCGACAATTAAAATCTTAGCGATGAGAATAAACCAGAACATCATGACCACCACGACGACGGAACTGAAAAAACGGACGTCCACTAGGTGATTGACATAATTGTTGACATAGACTGAAAAGATATTAAGTAGTAAGACCAGAGTCAGCATGACAAAGGCACTACCTGGTAATACAGAGCGAATTCGTCGGACCTTAACATTAGGCAGGAAGTAATAAAGCATGACCAAGATTGCAAAAATCAAAGCATAGACCAAAGGGCCTGTTAGGTCTTGCAGATAATCAAAAATAGGACTATCCGATTTCCAGTAACTTTTGATAAGGTTGAGAAGCATGCGACCAAAGACACTGAGAAAGAGAGCTAAGGCAAATAGAATCTGCAAGCCAAAACTGACAAACAAACTCATAAGCTGATGGGAAATCATTCCACGATTTTTTGCTACTCCGTAAGCTTTATTAAAGGCTTTCTGTAGGAAATTCATGGATTTTGAAAAGGTCCAGAGGGCTGACAAAACCGCAAAACTCAATAAGCCCGTTGACGGTTGGGTCAGTACTTCTGTAATAATCTTTGCAACCACATCATACATGGTATCGGGCAAAAATTCATTGACAACCTTTAAAAAATTAGAAACTGGAATCTGAAAATAAGGGAGGATATTGACCACCACCAAAAGAAGTGGAAAAATCGAAATCAACCAATAGTAGGCTACTGCGACACTGGTCAACTCACTATCTGATGCTTGATAATAATGCAAAAAAGCTTTTAATAAAGGCTTGTCTATCAGCTCTTTCCACCACTTCTTCATGTCACACTCCTTCACTTACAATCTTGATTAATTTCTTCTTACCAATTCCATCATATCATAAGGCAGGGTATTGGCAGCTTCCTTCAGAGAATAGTTCTCTAAGTTATTTACATTTTGTCGTAACTTCTTGGCATACTTGGCCGTAATCAATCGTTTTTCTTCGTATTCGAAAATCAACTTGCGCTCCAGATAATAGCCTCTCAGCATTTCATCGATATTGTTGGGTTTGATACGATTGATAACCCGTTCGACAAAGGCACCACTGGTGATGATAGCTGTTTCTCGGAGACGAGAATCCTGCATAAAACTGATTAAAGAACTCTTATAAACCCCTTTAAGGTTCTCCAGACTTTCGATAATCATCTCTGTATTTTCTAGATAAAGCTCTGCAATTTGGTCATAGTCAAGAGCCCTGAGTTTCTGTGATTCTTCATTTTTCCAACTGCGAAAAGTCTTGCCAAGAGTAAAGACTTCGTGAAGAAGAAAACGTAAAATCCGCAAGGAAACAAGGAAATAATAGGTCAATCGTGAAGCAAACTTGCGATTGATACTTTGTTCCATGTTTTTCAAATAACGTTGGTAAACTCGATAGGCACGCTCACTCATCTTGTCCTCTTCGTAAGCCTGTTCTAAACCATCACTTTCAATACTGAGGATGAGAAGTTTCAAGGCCTCCCAGTCTTCTTGAGCCCCCTTATTTTCTTGACTCAGGATGAGATTTTCAATACGTCCATGATAATTATCAATAGCCGCATAGAGGGGAAGTTTATTTTTGGTGCCTTCCAACTCTTTTTCCAACTCTAGCGTTACTTCATTCAAAATGGCGATATACATAAGATAGTCCTTGCTTTCTTCCTGTTCATCAGAAAGATGAGGCAAGACCACGAGGCCTGTTAAAAAGCTGACAAGCGTCACACCTGCGACAAGGAAAAGTAAGAGAGGATACTCCTGTTCTAGATTACTTGGTATCAGAAGGATCGTAGCAATGGACACCGTTCCCTTGACACCTGAGAAAGTCAAAAGAAGCATGTCCTTCATATACTTATTCAGTTTTTTCTTGAGACGTCTAGTCCTATAGGCATAATAGCCATAAATCATGACAAAACGAATGGCAAAGAGGACAAAGGTAAGGGCTATAAGAGATACCAATAACAGTAAGGGATTATAGATTGGATTGGTCAAGATAGGCTCTGCTATCATTTCCAACTCCATCCCTAAAATCACAAAGACCGAACCGTTTAGCATAAAATTCACTGTATGCCAGACCGTCTCGGTCACCGTATCCACTTGGGCTTCAAGGAGCGTAATTTTCTTAAAACGGCTTGCCTTTAAAATACCAGCAACCACAACGGCAATAATCCCTGAAACATGGACTTCTTCTGCCAGGAAGAAGGTTACCAAGGGCAAACTCAATTCTAATAAAAGTTCGCTGGCAATATCCGTTGCGCGCACACTTAGCAAGAAGGTGTGGAGGAAACGGTTGGTCATGGCTGTTAAAAATCCAATTAAAAAACCGCCTAGAATTGAAAAGATGAGCGAACTACTCGCTTGCCCAAGGGAAAAGGCTCCAGTTGCCCAAGCTGTCAAAGCTACCTGAAAGGCCACTAAACCAGATGCGTCATTCAAGAGTCCTTCACCCTTAAGGATATTGGAGACGCGCTTAGGAAAGCTAAAGCGCTCAGAAAGAGAGGCAAAGGCCACCAAATCCGTTGGTCCAAGGGCCGCCCCAACAGCCAAGCAAGCTGCCAAAGGAATACTAAACCAAAGAAGATGGGCCAAGCCTCCCAAACTCAAGGTCGAGATGAAAATCACTGGAAATATGAGATAAACAATGATTCGCCAGTGTTTTAAAATAGCAGTAATATCCGCTTCTTCCGACTCTCTGAAAAGTAAGGGCCCGATAACCAGTGCCAAAAACAACTCCGTATTGAGGTGAAAGTCGGTATTAGGTAAAAAGAGACCAATCACAATTCCCAAAAGAATTTGCACCAAAGGGAGAGGCAAAAAGGGCAGGAGCTTATTGGTAGTACTTGAGACAATCAAGACCAGTAAAAATAGGATGAGGTAAATCAGTAATTCCACGCACGTCCTCCTTAATCTTTTTTACAACAAGATTCAAAAATCTCCTTCTGCTCTTTGATTTTTTGGTCAATCTTGGAACAATCCTTGTGCTCAATTTTTCTCTGGCACCGTTCCATTTCAAGAGCAACTAATTTTTTCTTGATTTTAAGCATTTTTTTGCTCATATGCGCTTGGTCTAGCACTCCCACCGCTCGTTCGTGGTGGGTTGATTCAACAAAATTCTGGCGCATGGCATCCAGCTTTTCACGTAGGTATTGTTTATCCATGTCTATATCTCTCTAATTTTTCAATCATTACTAAAAATGGTGGGTTGTTGACTTGGTTCAGGATTCTGTAAATGGCAGCTGTATACTCTTGTTGGTTCAACTGGCTCACAAAATCCAAGACAGCGTCCCTCTCGAGGTCTCCTCCCTCATGACCATAGTAGATCATGATGGCAATCCGTCCCCCTTTAACAAGCAAGTGACACAACTTTTCTAAGGCTTCAATGGTAGTCTGAGGTTGGGTAATGACAGATTTATCAGCTGACGGCAGATAACCCAGATTAAAAATCCCTGCCTTGGCTTCTGTCACAAACTGGTCCAGTGTCTCATGACCTTGCAAGATTAACTGGGCATTTGTCATTCCAGCCTGGTCCAAACGCTCTTGGGTCTTTTCCAAGGCTTGTTCCTGAATATCAAAGGCATAGACTTGCTTGGCTAACTTAGATAAAAAAAGGGTATCGTGGCCATTTCCCATAGTCGCATCCACTACGATATCGTCTTTTGTCACTACCTCAGCTAAAAAATCATGTGCCATTTCAAGTGGTCTTTTCATTATTAAACTCCTGTTTTACAGCCTTACATCCTTGCACGCTTCCACGACGTCGCATTTCAGTTTCAATAGCATTTAGCACTTCCCATTTATTGAGGCTCCACATAGGACCAATCAGCATATCTCTAGGTGCATCTCCTGTGATTCGATGGATGACGATATGCTTGGGAATGATCTCCAATTGGTCACAGATGACCTTGACATATTCGTCCTGACTCATCAACTGCAAGCGTCCTTCGTGGTAATCTCGTTGCATACGCGTATTAGTCATAAGATGGAGCAAGTGCAGTTTAATCCCTTGAATATCATTGTCCGTAACACAGCGTCGGACATTTTCAAGCATCATCTCATGGGTTTCACCAGGAAGTCCATTAATCAGATGGGAAACAATCTCAATCTTGGGATACTTTCTCAAACGCTTGACCGTTTCTACGTACAATTCATAGGAATGGGCACGGTTAATCAGGTCAGAGGTTGCTTCATAAGTAGTCTGCAAGCCCAATTCAACCGTCACATGCATGCGCTCCGACAACTCAGCCAAATATTCGATGGTTTCATCTGGCAAACAGTCTGGCCGTGTTCCGATATTGATTCCTACTACACCTGGCTCGTTAATAGCTTGTTCATAGCGCTCTCGAATGACTTCCACCTTTTCATGGGTATTGGTAAAATTCTGAAAATAAACCAGATACTTCTGAACATCTGGCCACTTGCGGTGCATAAAGTCAATTTCCTTATAAAATTGCTCACGGATAGGCGCATCCGGTGCTACAATAGCATCCCCAGAACCTGAAACCGTACAAAAAGTACAGCCCCCATGAGCCACAGTTCCATCACGATTGGGACAGTCAAATCCCGCATCAATAGGGACTTTAAAGGTCTTTTCTCCAAAGAGTTTTCGATAATAATCATTCAAGGTGTTATAAGATTTCATAACTTTCATTATAACAAAAAACACCCACAATCTCAAAAGCCTGACTTTCCTATAAATTCCTCTGTTTCTCATTTCCTTTAGCCATTTTTTATGATACAATATGAATATGATTTTAATGAAATTAGCATCTATTTTATTATTGATACTGACCTTAGTAGTCTGCATCATCATAACCAAATTTTTTAGATTAAAAAAACTAGGACGAAACTTTGCGGATCTAGCTTTTCCAGTCTTGGTATTTGAGTATTACCTGATCACAGCTAAAACCTTTACCCATAATTTTCTCCCTAGACTTGGCCTAGCCCTCTCACTCCTAGCCATTATCCTCGTTTTTTTCTTTCTTTTGAAAAAACGCAGCTTTTACTATCCTAAATTCATCAAATTCTTCTGGCGTGCAGGATTTTTAGTAACCCTTGTCATGTATATCGAGATGATTGTTGAATTGATGGCTCAGAAATAAAAAACTAAATCGAAAACACCTCAATCAAACTAAAATACAATGATTGAAGTGTTTTTCTTTATATCTTTTTTAATAATTCCTATTTTCCTTCTTTATCAGGAAAGATAAATCCAATACCAATGCAAGCTAGTACGCCCGCTCCAATTACCAAGCCACTTGAAATTGGTAAAAGGTCCAAAATTGCATTGGCGATGATAAAGGCAATAATCAAACACATCAGACTAGCCTTGTAATCCTTTTTCCAAAGATTCTCTAGAGTGAAAAATAGGAACAGCCCTACCGGAATCAATGACCAGAGGTTGACATTTAAAATTGGCCATCCAACAGAAGCAAAATACACTACTGTCGCTGCTGATACTAAAAATATAATCCCTAATAATTTTTTCATTTTTATCTCCAATTTCTTTTTTATGAACTTGAGTTATCTGATAGTGACGTCTCACGTCCCTTACAAAAAGCATTATAGCAGAGGTCAGTTTCAAGAACAAGCTCTTTTGCCTATCTGGTCTATATATCAGTCTAAGTGGTTGAAGTGTTAAGATAAAAGAAAAGAAGCCCTAATGAGCTTCTTCATTTTGCCGATTGCAACAGTATTTCTGAACTAAAACAATCGAAAGTTAGATTCTAAACTAGTTTTTCTAGTTAGTATTTTTCTTTTCCTTAGATTCTAGAGAAGTTTTGATTGCTTCGCGTTCAGCCTGTAGTTGAGCTAAATTCTTCTCTTCTTCCTCAAGTTTACTAGTATCTGGTTTTACACGATAGTAAACATCTTCTGGTCTCGACAACATCGCTTCATACTGCTGTCCTGCAAACAGTCTATCCTCGTCATGATTGCTTTTATCTGTTAGTTTTCCATCATCACCAGGTTTCATGACAACTCCACTTGGTACGGCAACTACCACAAATCCGCCTACGACAGAATCTTTTACCCAAGCACTAATAAAAACTGTTTCTGGATTTTGACTATTTTTTCCACCTGATGCTTTCAATTCGACAATAGATTCATTCTTTTGACCATTTGATATCCAAGAGGAACGTACTTCCCCAGACTCATTAATGACATATTCATTACCCGAAGCTGTACGCCAAGTACCTTTCAAACTAGATAAATCATTATTTCTTAATGACTCGATATCCAATCTTGGCACTGCAGTTTCTTCTTTTAGCTTAGCAACTAACTTCTCTGACTCATCGACCTTGCTATCTAAACTAGCTAGCTGATCCTTGAGTTTCTGGATCTCCTCCTCTTTAACTTTGGTATCTTTATCGCTTTTCGCCTGACTTCTGCTATCTTTAACAGAAACCGTTGATGATACTTGCTTTGAATCTTTCTTTCCATTAAATCTAAATAAGAAGATCGATGCTACTATCAAGACGACTAAAACTGAAAGTATAACTCCCATCAGCATTTGAATTTTTCGAACTTTTTTCATTATTTTCTCTTTTTTTACCTACTAATCTATATTTGTTGGCTAAACTAATTCATCGCTATCAGGGTGCTTTTTTACATAAATAGCTGCATAAACCGCATCTACCATGACAGCTGGCAGGGTCAAAGTCAATAAAAATCCCAATAAAACACCAAAAACAATCTGAATATAACCTGTTAGAAGGGCGGGAATGATTGTTGCCCCAGCAAAAGCTATAGCAAAATTATTCCACCATGTTTTCTTTCTACTTCCTCCTTTTACTTGATTAAAGGCCCAGACTTTCCCCTGATTCTTTGGCAGATAATACCAAGTATAAAGACCGCATGCAAAGATAAAAAGAAGTAATATAAAGATAACATAAAATGGAGTGAGAGGGGATTGATATATCTCCTTTGCTCCTATAGGACTGCCGTCTGAAATAACCATTAATAAACCAATAAAATCTAAACCTATCACTAAGCTTAATACTGTGAGGGCTATTAAATAATATATTAAAGCCTTCCAGGCGTTTACCAAATAGGGAATAAAAGAAATGATAACACCAAGTATATTCACAACACCGCAAAACAAAGAAATCCCTTTAAAGATACCTAGATTATCTTCATAACTTCCAACCAAATACATAAAACCGCTTAATGCCAAACCAATCCATGGATATAACTTAATATAAACTAAACTAACACCATCTGTAATCAAAGGCCCGTGGTATCTTTCTCTTTCTATATCAGTAATCTTTGCTTTATTTTTTCTATTTATCTTTGCCATTAACTCCACTCCTATCGTTTGCAAGCCTTAACCAATTTCATCTATATTTTATGAAGACATCCTTAGCTGCATCCGTTACAGAGAAAGGATAACTCTTAAAATAAACTGGGATATCTATAAAACATTTCCAGCATATCCTCTATAAGCTCCTAACATGAAGGATATACTTTTTGACAAATCTGTTCGACTGATACATTTCCCAACCCACTCAATACATGCAGTAGATAAATTTTTAATCCTTAGTTCTCTTTTGTAAAAATAACGGAAAAAGAAAAATACAAATGAACAGAGTAATAAAAGTGCAAATAGCAACAAAAAATAAAGCTTCAAATCTGTCATATAGTTCTCCTACTTCATCTGAATATCTGATATACTTAGGTTCACTTCTTCTACTTCAACAATACTAACGTCTGACATCTATACCTCATCTCTTTAACAAATAAGCAAGTACTACAATAGCATAGGTCATGATTAACAATATAGCACTACCGATGCCAAACCATTTATAAAGCTTGTTAATCCCACAGTATCGTTCTACATAAGCCCTGTTTGGTTTTTCAGGATCATACCATACAGTCATCGTTGAATAGACTGGAAAATGCGTTCGCATTAAGTTATTAAACGATATAAAAGAATTACGATAAAAGGTTAGGGAATTTGCCAACATGTCCTCTCTTGTAAAGTTATCAGATGTTTTTACAGGCCCCCATGGAAGCGAAATCGTTTTGATTATAAAATACCGTAATGGCTTGCTATAAGTAGTTCCGTCAACCGTATATTCAACAATCGGAGGATTCCCAGCCTGAAAATTACTATAGCCCACAACCGTTCCCTTAACAGACGATTTGGCAAGACGTACCATCTTTTTATCCCGAAAATAAAGGTAGAGATATGTACCAGATAAAAAGATCAAAGATAAAAGGATGACGATGGTAGCAAATAAAAATAAAATGGTTTCTGTTGTCACATTCAACTCCTATCTTATTCTACGCTCTTCACATCAGAGATTGAAAGTGTCATCTTGGATGGATCTGACATCGAGTCAACACTTTCCATTTGTTCTGAGTTAAGTGGTAACAAAATTAATGTAGTTGTGTAAGAAGGTAACTCACCACTATCCTTGATAGTATAGCTAATCTTTTGATTCTCAAAAATAGTTTTGCCATCATAGGACCAGCTTAGTGAAAACTCCAAATCTTTTTTGATATCTACGTCAGTTTTATTGACGAGCATCAGTGCTGCCCTACCATCTGAGACTGCTCCTGTAAAGTAGATAGCCATATTTCCCTTACTACCTAGTTCGGGATGTTCCTTAGTCAATTTTTTTCCAAGTTCAATTAAATCCGACGTTTGACCTTCATATTGTGGTGCTACTACAAATTTCAATTCTTTCTCTTTATTTACAACTGTATCGCGTGTACTTTTCTCTGTTCCCCCTGCTTCCTTTCCATTAGAGCAACCTCCAAGTATTAACAATAAAATTATAACAAACAGCTTCTTCATTTTTTCTCCTTTTAATAAAAATTATACAAACCTTTATCTCTTTTTAGACTTCTTCACATGTTCCTTATACATTTTTGACTTCTTTCCATACCATTCTTCAATGGTATAGCCATATTCCTCACGGTATTTCTCTTGGTTCTTATTGACTGCATTCAAGTTCTCAAGTGTTACTAAATTGGACTTGAAAAATGATACCAGAAAAAGGCCTAAGAAAATAGGTGACACCGGCAATAAAGCAAGCAAGAGATGCGCCAGGAAATGATTGAGCCCATGGGTAAAGAGATTGATTCCATACATCAATAACCATAAGAACAAAATAACATTCAGAAACTTTTTATAATATTCTGAGGAGAAATAATCCTTGCTAGCACTCTGCTTTGTAACAAGTATATAAATAAGATAAATCAGTGATAATACAAATCCAATCCAGTAGACGATACGAATTACTACTAGAGGGATTAAATACAAGATAGCTATAAACCAACTATAATAAAAAATTATAAATAAAATCAACTGAAGAACCTGAGTCAATAAATAGGTCTTAATACGATTTCTTTTAGATATGATATAAAAACAAATATAACAAAACCAACAAAACAAGAATAGAAAGCCAAAGAAGCTATTTGGAGGAATGAGCCCTTTTTCCACTGATGTTAGCTGGGTAACCATTGAGGTCAATGGTACGGCTGGGTCATTCCCAGCTTCACTAGCCATTCGAAATAAGCTTATCGGAAAATAGGTCCCAAGAATAATCATAAATGAAAATAAAGGTGCTACAGAAAACATCTTCAATATGTTAAAACGTCTGCCCGTCTCAAGTGCTTCATTAATATCTTTTTGTATCTTATCCATTTATTTTCTCCCATTATCCAAACAAGGACGAGGCCGCCTTCAAACCACCATTGAAAAAATCAGAAACATTCTTGCCCACACTTTTGACAGTCTCCATGCCCTGGTGGATTCCCTTTCCGATAGACTCCACTCCTGATTCTACCATGTCCACAGCACCATAGGCTAAATTTTTAACTCCTTGAGTATTTGCTAGTAAGTAAGTAATCCTTAACCCATTATACCAGAATAGTTAATCAATTAGTAAAAAGTATAGAAAAGCACCTGAATTATTTTCAGGTGCTTCATCTAGAATCAGAATAACCAGATCCAATCCACTATCAAGAGACTAGGAATAGTGTCTATAAACCTTTATTTCTTTTTAGACTTCTTCACATGTTCCTTATACATTTTTGACTTTTTCCCGTACCATTCTTCAATGGTATAGCCATATTCCTCACGGTACTTCTCTTGGTTTTTATTGACTGCATTCAAGTTCTCTAGTGTTACTACATTGGACTTAAAAAATGATACCAAAAATAGTCCTAATAAAATAGGTGAAATTGGCAATAAAGCAAGTAAGAGATGCGCTAGGAAATGATTAAGGCCATTAGTAAAGAGATTGATTCCAGACATTAATAGCCATAAAAACAAAATAACATTCAAAAATTTTTTAATATTTAGAGAAGTAAAAAAATCTTTTTTAGCGCGTTGCTTAGTAACAAGGATATAGATAAGGTAAATCAGTGATAAGACAAAACCTATCCAGTAGACGATACGAACTGCTACTAGAGGGATTAGATACAAGGCGGCTATAAACAAACTATAATATAAAATTACGAGCAAAAATAATTGAAAAATCTGAGTCATTAAATAGGCTTTAATGCGATTTCTTTTCGTAATGATATAACAACAAATAAAATAACACCAACAAAACAAGAATAGAAAACCAAAGAAACTATCTGGGGGAATGAGACCTTTTTCAACTGATGTCAATTGCGTAACTAGTTCATGTCCAGCTTCACTAGCCATTCGAAATAGGTTTATCGGTAAAGATGTCCCAAGCATAATCATCAATGAAAAAAAAGGCGCTACAAAAATTATCTTTACTAAGTTTAATCTTCGAGTTGGATCGAGTGCATCATTAATATCTTTTTGTATCTTATCCATTTATTCTCTCCTATTATCCAAACAAGGATGAGGCAGCCTTCAGACCACCATTGAAAAAATCAGAAACATTCTTGCCCACACTTTTGACAGTCTCCAAGCCCTGGTGGATTCCTTTCCCGATAGATTCCACTCCTGATTCTACCACGTCTACAGCACCATAAGCAAAATTTTTAACTCCGTCATAAACAGACTTTTTAAATTCTGGTGCAACTACAGAACCGATAAGATTAAGCGTTCCCCAAGCGAGCCCAACGATAGCCCCAATAGCTGTCTTCGAATTTTTGCCAAACAGAAAGAATGTCCTTCTCCATTATACCATATGAGAGATACCGTAAGAAGAGAAGTTGAGAATAGCAAAAGAAAACCATCTGTAATGAACTGCACCCCAAAAATTAGACAGAAAAAATCTAACTTTTGGGGTGTTTTTATTATGAAATTAACTTATGATGATAAAGTTCAAATCTATGAACTTAGAAAGCAAGGCCAAAAATTCAAACAGCTTTCAAATAGATTTGGTGTGAATGCTTCTGGTCTAAAGTATATGTTAAAATTAATTGACCGTTATGAAATAGAAATCATAAAAAAGTGGAAGAATCGTCACTATTTCCCAAAATTAAAACAATAAATAGTTAAGAAAGTTATGCTTGAAGGTTGTTCACAAAAAAGTGTAGCTTTAGATTATGCTTTACCCGATCGTTCACTGTTGACAAATTGGCTAGCACAATACAAGAAAAACGGGTATACTATTGTTGAAAAAACAAGAGGGAGACCAGCTAAAATGGGAAGGAAACGGAAGAAACCTTGGGAAAAAATGACAGAACTAGAGCGACTTCAAGAGGAGAATGAACGCTTACGTACCAAGGTGGCCTACCTAAAAAAGTTAAAAGAATTGAAGGAAAGAGACGAAGCACTAGGGCGAGGAAGGCAGAAACAGATAGAGAAATGGTTTCAGGAGGATTTCGATTAGATTTACTTCTTGAAACAGCACGTTTAGCTCTCTCAACTTACTATTATCAGTTGAAGCAACTGGAAGTGTTTGATAAAGATCAAGCAAGCACAATAGCTTGCTTGATAGTTAAGGAATTAAAAATTGATTTTCATAGTCTTTTGGGAGCTTATAAGATATTTCTCCATTACTATTACCAAATCGACTTTGATTAAAAATTGGAAATAGCTTGGAGTCGTACTTCGTTTTTATAGCAAAACGTTCATTTTCAAAACTAATAGTTGCAGCTACTAAGGGATCCTTAAAAACTGATTGTTCCCCTTGGGAATGCAAGCGAACGTTTATAGTAGCTACTTCTTCAGGATATTTCTCAAATCTAACATCAAAACGAATGTCGCTACCTGTCGAAGGAATGTACATTTGATATTCACTTACACTTATACTTTGAATCTTTCCTAATTTCTGTTCCAATTCTGGGTCGTTTCTATACAGATCTGTTTGGATAGCTAGTTTGAAATTTTCCTCATGTTCATTTAGCCATTTGTTAAGAAAACGAATCATAATTTCTTTTTGAATTTGCCAAGATGCATCCTTGGCCTTGCGAACAGCAACATCCGAAAGTTTATTCATAGTTTCAGTCAATTTATCTTGCTCTCGCTTCCAATCCCACGAGGGGTCATTGGATACCTCTTGTACTGACAAGTACCATCTCTCCATAGTTTCAGGTGATTTATAAGGATTGGGTTTTATAAAGGTAAAAGGAGGTATGCCAGCATCAGGAAAGTATATTTCTACTTTCATTGACTGCTTGCGATTATTATTAACATAGGCTCTAAAGTAAATATGATAATTTCCGCCTACATCTCCGCCATTATCAAAAGACCCCATCGCTGAACCAGGTAAAAGCGTCACAGACTTTATATACTGTCCTTGACTATCTATGTCTGCAAGAATTTCTCTCTTGATAGTATCTTCATGAACATGTATAAACTTAGCAGTGTTGCCAAACGAATGCCCCATAAGCAAATAAGAAAGAATGATAATAAGAAAAGGCACAGAAACTGCAAGGAATATCCATTTGTTCGTTTTTAATATTTTTAACATAACGTCTCCTGTTACTCATTAAAAATCCGTTATAGAATAGTATTTATGTATCTTTTTAACTTATAACCTCTCTACTCTATCAAAAATAATCTCTTGCTTTTCGTAACTTTCTCGGAGTGGTAACATACCTAAGATAACCGTAAAGAAACCCAAAAATAAAATACTGTTAACGATAAGGATAGATGCCTCTGTCCCATTATCAGTAAATATATAAAACCCCAAACATCCTATAACCATAACGAAAAGAATAGGCAGAAGTTTATACAGTTTCAACTGACGTTGTTGTCTTGCTAATTTGAAAACTATTTGATGCTTCGTTTCTTTACTTGAAAGCTTTTGTTGAAGATTATGACGGGCCACGAAAGCAATGAACCTGAAAGTAAGATAAGCTATGACAATAAAGAGGACAAATAATCCTAATTTAAAAGAAATATTATGGCTAATGTCATAACTCTTAACAGCATTCGTAACAATCCCATAACAAGCTCCACCTATTGCTACACCTATTCCAATACCAAGAGATTTGTTCATAGTTGGAGCTAAGCTCTCAAATCTCGTATCTCTTTTATCTAACTTTAAGCATTTAGCTGTGATTTCACTAGGAAGAGAACCCCAGAAATAAGTTTTAGGACTAATGCTAGTCATATCCAAAAGATATTTTTCACCTTTAAATTCTACAATTTTATGAAATGTTTTATTTGTTTCTTTAAATTTTAATTCCACATTTACCACCCAAACACTTTCTGAATTGATTTAATACCTGAATCAATGCCGCTTCCGATATCGTTTATGCTCTTTTCGATTTCATTCATAAACTACCATCCCTATTGTTTAAATATTGTTAAATCCAACTGAACTGTCTTATCTTTCGAATTCAACTGGATTGTAATCCCATAAATTGAGCCACTAGAGTAATCTAATATTATTCGACAGGTCGTATCTTCTGGCATATCGTACTTATTTTTAAGATATTTATAGAGGTCAGAATGATTTTCAGGCTGGTAGATAATATCGCTCAATTCAGTTTCAGCACTCTTAAAGGTTTCTTTTATATTCAAGGAAGCGAAATAATCTCTTTGTACTACCAAATTAAGAATTTCTTCGTCAAACAAAGGTTCTAACTTCGATTCGTACTGTAATCTCTCATTAGAGTAAGTAACAGGAACTGTTTCTTTATTATCCCCAATTTTTATTGTATAGTCACCCTTAATTTCAGATTGGCTAGTATCTAAGAATACTTTATAATCCTTTACTACGTTTCCACTCTCTATATAAATACTATTTTTGTAAAGCTTTAATCCATTAAACTCCTTCTTGTCTTGCTCTAAAAATTTAAACATGGGCTCAAACGTTTTTTCAAATTCGTACTGTTTTTTTGTTCTATTTTTAGGGATTGTTTCACCACCCAAACTACATCCATTTAGAGCAAAAAGTGTTAAGAGCATTAACATTACACTAACAACCAAAAATAAGCATTTATTTTTTTTCATCTCTTTCCTCCTGTATAGCGGAATCTAAGCTTATTATATCATGAATGTAAAAAAATTCTTGTCATGAACCGACCCTCAAAACTTAACCAAAAAATCTAATGCTTTTAATGACCGTACTTGAGCAGTATTTTGTTTGCAAAAAATTTTCTATAAAATTCCTTTTACACTATCTTTTCAATAATTCCTACAACAGGAATCAAAGAAATACCTACAAAATCTGATTCTAAGGGGCTATCCCATCTTTTTCATTCATTTAGACTAACTGCGATTGAATTACATCTTATTGCTTCTTTTTTCATCTAGTTTAACACTCTAGAATTAGCTTCAATGCATGTTCCTAACATATAAAAAAGCCCTGTCCCAAGACAAGGCTTTGAGCTTCTTCACTTTGCCGATTGCAGGGATTGAACCTGTGACCTAGGCTTTACGAGTGCCTTGCTCTACCAACTGAGCTAAATCGGCGATTACACTTACAGTATAGCACTCTTAGAATAGGTGTCAAGTAATTTCCATCTATATTAGAAAAAGCCTGTCCTGAGACAAGGCTTTGATAGTATTCAATTTAAGAACCTGCACTTTCGTAGGCATCCAAGCCTCTATCCCAGAGTTTAAGGGAAATGACAAGGAAAACAAGGGAAATCAACATCAAACCTCCGATGTTAAAGATTACATCCTTGTCCTGCAAGAAATAGCTGGCAGGATAGTAGGCCGTAAAGGCAAATGGCACGATAAAGCTAATCAACCATCGAAGAAGCGAATTGTAAATCGAAATCGGGTACTTGGCAAAGTCATTAAACATATAAAAAATGTAGATCATGGCGCCTGACTGCTTGGTCCAAAAAGCGATGCTGGCTGTCGCGATTTTCAAGGAAGTATAAATCAAGGTCGCAAATGGTATGCAGACTAGGAAAAGTAGGAATTTTGGAAGAGTCCAAGCAATGCTGGTCACTGTTGTTCCTAGTAGAATACCACCGACTAAGAGTTCGCCAAAAGCATCAATCTGAAAGGTCTCAACTAAGATGTGAAAGAGAGGATTGATAGGACGAGTCAAATACTTGTCAAACTCACCTTTTCGCACCAAGCGTTGCCCTAGCGCCCAGAGATTATCAAAAAAGAGATGGTCCAAGCCCTTGGGAATCAAGGAAAAACCATAGATAAAGGCAATTTCTTGAAAAGTCCAACCTTCTAGGGATGGAATATGTTGAAAGATGACATTGAGAAACAAGAGATTCAAACCTTGAGTCAGAAAGACTCCCAAGACACCAACCACAAAATCTACCTTGTATTCCATGATTTGCTTGATATATTGTCTGATAAAAATCAGATGCATACGCTGATATTTTTTCATACTAACCTCCTTGAATGGTGATAAAGGACTGGACTCGTTTCCAAATCAACTGAGACAAGCCCACCATCACTAAGAGCCAGAAAAACTGCAAAGCGAGCGCCTGAATCATCTGACCAGCATCGTATTTCCCAACGATAATCATGACTGGTGTGTAGATTAAGGATGAAAAAGGCAGGAAGGACAGAATATCTGAAACAACCTTTGGAAAGAAAGCCAAGGGAATCAAACTTCCAGACATAAAGGCCACTATTGAAGTCTTAAGTAGATTGGAACCCCATAGATTTTTAAACACAAAGGCAGAAAATCCAAAGCAAATATTAAAGAAAAAGTTAATCAGATAGGCTAAGGTTAAGCTAAAAAGATAAAGGACAGTTAATCCTAGCACTTCTGCAATCCCTTGCCCAGATACGATTTTCATCAACACGATGACACTTAAAAATGGAAGGCCAACAGAGATAAAAATCAACCACTTGGACCCAAGCTCGGTGAAAAGATATGAGGCCGCAAAATGCACCGGTCTCAACAAGCGCATGATGATGGAACCATCCTTGACCTCCTCCCCGATCATAAAGGAGCTATCAGATCTGGTCAGAAGATTGGTAACAAAACTCATAATGATGTAGAGGGTGATATCTGCCATACTAAAGCCCTGAATCAAGGACTCTTGCGAAGAATCAAAGACAGCCTTCCAGAGATAAAAGGCCACAAAAGCACCCATAACATCGCCGATCCGATAGAGAATAAAGTTGACTCGATAGGTAATCAATTCCTGAACCCCTGCATTGATAAAGGGTGTATAACGTCTCCACAATTTGATCATCTTAGAGCTCCTTTCGGTAGAAGCGACGGATAATATCCTCAATATCCGTATCCACCATCTTCAAATCGCGGATTTCAAAATCAGACAGGGTTTGCTTGATAATATCAGCTGACTGGTAGCGAGAACTATCGAATTCAATGTTGAGACTATTTCCTTGTCTATCAATTGTCATATCCGAAAAGCCTTCATAGTGAGAAACGATATGACTTTGACCTGGTAGCAGTTCAAAGGAGAGTGTCTTCATCTTGCCAAAGGTTTCCTTGAGCTGGCTCACCGTTCCATCAAAAATCTCCTGCCCCTTGTCTATCATAAAAATCCGATCACAAAGTTGCTCAATGTCGCTCAGGTCGTGAGTGGTCAAGAGAATGGTTGTCTCTTCCTCTTGATTGATTTGGGTAATAGCCCGACGAATGTTATCCTTGACCGAAACGTCCAAACCAATGGTCGGCTCATCTAAAAAGAGAACCTTGGGATTGTGAAGCAAGGAAGCCGCAATATCCGCCCGCATCCTTTGACCCAGTGAAAGAGTCCGCACGGGATCCTTGATAAAGTCCTTCAAATCCAAGACTTCATTCAAAAAGTCCATACGCTTATGGAAGAGCGAGTCTGGTACATCATAAATCTCCTTTAAAACCGTGTAGGTCTCTTGCAGTGCCAAATCCCACCATAGCTGGGTTCGTTGTCCAAAAACTACGCCAATATCTTTGACATAATCTTGACGATTGTCCTGGGGAATCTTGCCATTAATCCGACAAAAACCAGATGTCGGTTTCAAAATTCCTGTCAGCATTTTAATGGTTGTCGACTTCCCTGCACCATTGGCCCCAATAAAGCCTAAAATTTGCCCCTTGGGAACCTCAAAGGTCAAATCTTTGACCGCTTCAAAGGTCTGTTTTTCAGGATGAATAAAGGAGCGTAATGCCCCCTTCAACCCCGGTTCCTTAACAGTCTTCACAAAATTTTTCTGAAGATGTTCCACTTCTATCATTGCCATATCTATCTCCCTATGTAAGGAATAGCAACATTGTGTTTTTGACTACAAGTATTCTAAATCCTTACTTTCTATACCTTCTACATTTTATTACTACAAAAGGCTTTATACCAACCTATTATAATCCAATAAAAAATAGAATGCAAGCGTTTGCTTGTAGATTATGAAATTAGAGACTTCTCTCTTAATGTAATACTTTTGAATCAAAAATTCTTGTTTGATAATTTCTTTAAAACACAAAAAACCTGCCCTTAGGGGCAGGTTACGAATTGTAAAAAGCAAACTATTTTGATCAATATGATTCACTATTTAATCAAAGAACTAATCTTTCATAATTCTTTTCACAATCCCATTTCTATCAATTAGAAAACAATCTGGAAAGGTCATTTGCTCCCATTTTTCATAATCAAAACTGGAATCAAAGTGATTTAGTAGTATTCCTATCAAATTCCCGTGTGAACTAAGTAAAATCGTTTTTTCTGAGTATCTCTCTTCCAATTCCATTAAAAAATTTAGTACTCTAGCTAGTGCGTCTTGATTTGATTCCCCTTCTGAAAGAGATTCACTAGGATTTTGCCATAAATATTTAATACTGTCTTCAAACTCAGAATCTTTTATAAAGGTTGAAGATAATTTTCTCTCTCGTAACCGATTATCAAGAACTATTTTATCAAATTGAATTGGCGAGCTATTAATCGTTTCAAATGCTCGTTTATAAGGACTAGAAAAATAATAATCAATATTAAAAGAATTCAAAAACTCTAACTGGTCAAGAGATGAAAATCCTTTTTCTGATAAAGTTCTATTAAAATCATCACTTGAAAATCTTGAATGAGCATGTCTAAGTAAAATATAAGAATTATTCATAAGTCACTACCTTTCAATTATTATCATCAGTCTCAATGGATTTTTAAGCCCTCAATTATTCTCTAAAAATTCTTTAATGCGAGAAACAATAGCATCGCTTTGATAATGATAGAGGTCGTGAGGCGCATCCATATAGACGACTTGAACATTAGACTGGTCGCTTGCAAATCTCTCTGCATAACGTTGCCATTCTGATTGGCTAAAACTAGTACCTTCACCGTTAGACACCAGTAATAAGGTGGGAATTTTCGGATTGATGCTAGAAGTAACTTTCTTGGCATTTTCCTTTACCGTTTGGGATTCATGAAGCATGGCTTGTGACATCAACTGCTTATAAGCTAGAAGTTTATATTGTTTTCGTTCATTTTCGGTCAGAGTTTGATTTTTTATATAAAAAGACTCAGGTAAGTAGCGTAATAAACCAATCTTGCTACTCCAATATGCCACAGTGAGCAAGGACTGATTCTCCTTTAAATCTTCATAACTAGCTGGCAGTGCCCAATCTAACCCAACCAAGGTTTTCACTTCATCAGGATATTTTTCCTGCCAAGCTAAACTCTCAAGACTAGCCATGGAATGAGACAAAATGATAAAAGGACCTTTGACATTTGCTTGTGAAAGAGCTTGACGCGTCTCAGACAAAACCTCCATCACATCTCTTGAATGATTGCTATCATCACTATAACCATATCCTGCTCGCTCCACGATGACTACCTTATACCGTTTCGATAAGGATTCCGATACTTCTTTAAAGTCCAATATAGGAGAAGCAATACTAGCACCTGAGAGAACTACTATAGTCTCAGGACCATTCCCTTCAACGTAAACATTTATTTGATGTCCATCGACGAGAACTTGTTGTCCCATAGGTGTCAGTAAGGCTTGTTCTTTTTCCAAACTGATACGGTGAAAGATGAATGTAGCCGCTAGAAACAAAAGAATGAAACTAAGAAAGGCAAGACTACATTGTTTTAGTTTTTTCATAGCATTATTGTACAAAAAATAGAACCTTTTAGCAACTTAAGATTGGTTCTTCTACAATATATTCACGCCAAAAAACCCACCCAATGGGCAGGTTTCATCTGTATTATTCAGCTAGATTAAGCTTTACCTTCTGAACCGAATACATCGATACGTTCTTCAACTGATGCTTGGATAGCTTTTACACCGTCAGCCAAGAATTTACGTGGGTCGAAGAGTTTTTTCTTGTCGTATTCTGCTTCGTTTGCTTCGTAGTCACGAGCAAATTTACGAGTTGCGTTAGCGAATGCGATTTGGCATTCAGTGTTAACGTTAACTTTCGCAACACCAAGTTTGATAGCTGCTTGGATTTGCTCATCAGGAATACCTGATCCACCGTGCAATACGATTGGGAAGCCTGGAAGAGCTTCTGTCAATTTTTGCAAGTGATCAAGGTCAAGACCTTCCCAGTTTGCTGGGTAAGGACCGTGGATGTTACCGATACCAGCTGCCAAGAAGTCGATACCAGTTTCAACCATTGCTTTAGCGTCTTCGATTGGAGCCAATTCACCTTTACCGATGATTCCGTCTTCTTCACCACCGATAGTACCAACTTCAGCTTCTACTGAGATACCTTTAGCGTGTGCTTTTTCAACAACGTCTTTAGCCAATTTAAGGTTTTCTTCAACTGGAAGGTGTGAACCATCAAACATGATTGAAGTGTAACCAACTTCGATACACTCAAGTGCATCTTCGTAGTGACCGTGGTCAAGGTGGATAGCTACTGGTACAGTGATACCCATTGATTCAACAAGGTTAGCGATCAAGTTGCGAGCAACTTTGTAACCACCCATGTATTTAGCAGCACCCATTGAAGTTTGGATCAAAACTGGAGCTTTTTTAGCTTCTGCTGCGCGCAAGATAGCTTGAGTCCACTCAAGGTTGTTTGTGTTAAATCCACCAACTGCATAACCGTTGTCACGAGCTGCTTGGACAAATTTTTCTGCTGAAACGATTGCCATTTTATCAGGCCTCCTGTATATTTTTATGGGTCATCCCATTTACATTGTTCATTTTATCACTTTTTGACAAAAAAATCTAGTTTTTCCCGCAGTTTCGATTGAATTTCTTCTAGCTTCATCTATGTAAACCCTTTCCATCCCTAGTCTTAGGCGACTTTTGGAAAAGCTATGAAGAAGGTCAAACGATTCTCCTTCATCTCAAAACGATAAGGTAATTTTTCATGTTCTAATAGACTCTTGACCACAAAGAGCCCCATCCCAGAACCCTTGGCCTTGCGACTAGCATTGTCAGAAAAAGACTGGGCTAGTTTTTCTTGTTCTTCTGGACTGCAGCTATTTTCTATAAAAAGTTCCCCTTCTCTTTCTCCAATGCGAACTAAGCCACCTGGAACAGAGTGCTTGATGGCGTTGCTGATGAGGTTAGACAGGATTAACTTCATAACTGATGGGTTTAGATAAGCCTGCTGATGGGTTAAACTATTGTCTATCTGGAGTTCTCTTTCTTTGGCTAGTAAGGCATAATCCTTGACCAGACTTTGCGTCATCTGGTGTAAGTCAATTTGTTCCCTATCATCTCGCAATTCCTGCACAGACGAGAGAGAAAGTATCTTGAGGACGTGGTGATTGAGCTCATCCACAATCCCCAAGGCAACTCCCAGATAGTGGTCTCTATCCTTATAGCGACCGATATTTTCTTTCATATTTTCGATTAGGATTTTCAAACTAGCCAGAGGTGTTTTCAATTCATGAGAAGCCCCTCGCAAAAATTCGACCTTCATCTTTTCCAGTTGAAGAATAGCTTCATTCTTGTCATGCAAATCCGCAATGACTGTCAAGAGGTGTTGGTAAAGGCTATTGATTTGTTCCTTGAGATCACCAATCTCATCCTTAGAATCCACGCGCAATCGCACTTGGGCATCCAAATCCATCATTCGTCGGGTCACCCGCTTGATTTCCAAAATCGGAGCAACAATGGTTCGAGCATAGATATAGGCCACCAAGAGGGAAATCAGAAAGGATGCCAGCAAGGTATAGGGAAGAAACTGGAGACTGATTTGCTCTGCTTCCTTTTGCAAATCCATGGAAGCTAGAAACTGGAGAGTCATAGTACCACCGTCTTGCGTTGTCACCTCACGTTCCTCAATAAAGAGAGAGGTGGTCTGACGGTCCGTATCCAGAGGAAGGCTGTCCTTGACTTCTAACTTGTCCTCTGTCATCTCGCCCTTAACGGCCCCCTTGATATCACTAGTCTGGGAATACAAGTCTAAGACTTGCTCGATGCTCTGCCTATCCTTGCCTTCTAGGGACTGGGCAATGGCTGTCGCTTTCTGACCAATGGTTTCCTGACGATGGCTCAGATAAGTCGAGGGAAAGAGAAAATAAATGGCTAAATGGAGACAGACGACTAGAACACTAAAAATTGAGAAGGTATAGATAAATATCTTTGTAAATAAGCCTGTTCGTTTCATTTTCGCTCCAATTTATAGCCAACATTGCGCACAGTGAGGATGCAGTCCAAGCCTAGCTTTTTCCGCAGTTCCTTGATATAAACATCAATGACACGGTCAAAGGGAACCTCATCTGTCGCTTTCCAGACAGCATCGATTATCTGAGATCGGGTCAAGGCCCGTCCTTCATTTTTCACCAGATAGTCCAGAATTTCCAACTCTTTAGCATTAACAGCCACTTCCTCTCCTGCTAGGCTTGCACTGTAGCTTTCAAAGTCCACCTTGGCATCCTTATAGGAGAAGAATCGTCCCGTATCATAATAGCGCTTGAAAATCGCGTCCACCCTCACTTTTAAGAGAGAGAGGGAGAAAGGTTTTTCCAGATAGCCATCTGCCAGAGAGGCAAAGGCACTCATCTTGTATTCTTCATCCTGAAAGGCAGTCAGCATCAAGACAGGAACCTGACTGGTTTTACGAATCTCAGCTAGAACTTCCAGGCCATTGAGCTTTGGTATCTGGATATCCAGTAAAACCAAGGCTACTTCATAGCTGGAAAATTTTTCTAAGGCTTCTTGCCCGTCTACTGCCTCAATGGTTTCATAACCACAATCCGTCAAATAATCACTGATACCCTCACGGATCATCTCTTCATCTTCTACAATTAATATTTTCATAGAAAAACGTTTCACATTCCTTTAAATTTCTTGTAAATCATCTCAATTTCATCTTGAAAGAAAGAGGCCTTATCAAGATAAAATAGATAAAAATGCTACCTATATTATACCCCATTTAGGAGAGAATAGGTAGCAAGTTTGTTATTCACTATCCAGCAGAAGTTCTTTTGGTTGTTTTCTAAGGAGATTGCTTGAAGCAAGCGCCATAACGAGAACCACTAGAACCAAGGCAAGGACAAAGACGATGATAAAATCCGATGTCTGAATGGAAATATCTAGGCTCGACAAGGTCTTGCTAAAGCCATCTACTTCTGCACCACCACCAAGGTTAGAGGCTTGAGCAGCCTTGCTAGCTTGCTTGGCAACACCTGAAGTGACATTGGCAAGAACAGTATTTCCGATTGCACGCGCTGTGTAAGTAGCTAAGAAGTATGCAGAAACAAGAGCAGGGATGGCTATCAAAATGGATTCAGTGATGAATTGACCCAAGATACTTGCCTGCTTGAGACCAATAGAGAGGAGAATACCCACTTCCTTGCGACGGGCATTGATCCAAAGGCTGAGCAAGAGGGCAAGGAGAAGAACTGAGAAACTCAAGCTACCCCAGAAGAGGAGATTGGCCATCTTGTACATACCAGAGATGGATTGCTCAAGAGCTGGGTAGTTAGATGAGCTCTTAACGAGTGTATAGCTCTTCCAGTTGATACCACTGATGCCATTCAACTCTTTCATAACATCATCCAAGTTCTTGTCCGCTGTTACAAAGAAGGTTGCGTCCCCATAAATAGCTGTGTCTTCTGTGTATCCATAAAGTTTTGCAGCAGTGTGAATGTCTGTGATAGCTGTATTTTCATAGAGTTCTTGTGAGTAGGTTACTGCTGACTTATTATGACCATCAAAGAGTCCCTTGATTGTCACTTCGACTGTTTCCTTGGCACCTTTTTCATTGTCTGCATCGTAGATATTAGAGTCTAGTTTGACCTTGTCCCCTACTTTCCAGCCGTGTTTGGCTGCCAAGTCCTTGTGCATGAGGATCTTGCCCTTGTCGTCGTTTGTTAGGTGCTCACCTTCGACCAGCTTATAAGAACCAGAGACAAACTTGTCTTCTTTGGAAGAGTCATTGACACCAGTGATCATTAAGCTGCTTCCAAAATGTTTAGCACGGTCAGGTGTCAGATTTTTCTTGGTATCTGGCGTTTCGATGAGTTCATATCCAGTCAAATCTCCGATAGCATTGATGCGTTTCACATAAGACTCAATGGCCTTGTTTTCGGTGATTTTTTTGATATCTTCACCCTTGATATTCCCAGCACCACGTGGCGTACCTTGATTGACGCGACGATTGATTTGCATGGAGAAGCTGTTGGTGATATTTTTAAAGGTCTCCTGAGAAGCTTTGGCAGTAGCTCCCTTGATCGACAAGCCGACCAAACTCAAGCTCGCCATGAGGAGAATAATCAGGAAGATGACAATCGATTTGAAAAACTTCCTTGTAACATAGGCAAATGCGTTGTGTAACATAGGTTCCCTTTCTAGATTTTATTCTATTTTATAGTTCGAACAGAAAAAGCTCGTATTATTTCGTCGTATTGCGAGTTTCAGTCAGTTTCTTATCCTTCAATTCAAGCGTAATATCTGACGCTTGTGCCACTTCTTTGCTGTGGGTTACGACGATAACACATTTACCTGTTTTCTGGGCAAGTGATTTGAGCAGTTCGACAATATCTCCAGCAGTTTTAGGGTCTAGATTTCCTGTTGGTTCATCAGCTAGAATAACTGGAGCTTCTGAGACCAAACTACGAGCAATGGCAACACGTTGCTGTTGACCACCTGATAACTGGAGAACATTCCGCTTGATCTGACTTTCATCTAAACCAAGCTCAAGCAGTGTATCCTTGCTTGCCTTTTTGTTGACCAAGCGGATATTTTCCAGTGGAGAAAGATAATCTATCAAGTTATAATTTTGAAAGACCAGGGAAATATGGTGCATGCGATGGTAAGAATAGCCCTTCTTACGAATGTCCTCTCCTTGAAAAAGGATAGAACCTTCAACAGGACTATCTAGACCAGCAAGTAGGGACAAGAGTGTGGATTTTCCTGCTCCTGACTCACCAATAATACTGTAAAATTTCCCGGGTTCAAAATTATAATTGATCTGATATAGGACTGCTTCAGCAGTGTTCTTATAACGATAGGTAACATCTTGTAATTGTAATAAAGTCATGATTTCTCCTTCTTAACTAATAGATGATAAAATTTCTTTAGGCGATTTTCTAAATAAGAATAGGAAACAAAGAGCTACAGATAAGCAACTAAGCAGAACTAGAAAAACATAGGATTCTGCAAAAGATAGGATGTTGGTTGATAGACTGCTTGCTTTAGCTAGCGTGTCTTGTAGGGCTGCCTGGTCTCCACTTGCTAATAGGGTTTGAAGTAGGTAAATTGTGATTGCGTTTTCTGCAGCAAATGCTGGAAGCAAAGCTCCGAGAGATACCAAAACTACCTCTAAACAGAACTGCAGGAAAATCGAACTCTTGCCTTTTCCAAGTGCCAGAAGAATCCCCACTTCGTAGACCCTTTCTCTCAACCAGAGAGACAAGACCAAAATTAAGGCTCCAGCTCCAGCTATCATAATCCCATAAAGGAAAATGGTCAGAAAGGTTTGGAAGGTTGCAACTGAGTCTTTGATTTGTTCAAAAGCCTTGTTTTCCTTTTCGACTTGATAGCCTTGATTTTCCAAATACAAGTTTTCTACCTGCTTCATGAGTCCGTCCATTTCCTTAGGATTTTCTACATAAAAGCGCGCTGCACTGACTAGAGATTCACCATTTCCCAAAAGGCTTTGGCTACTTTCATAGTCTGTAAAGACTTGGTTTTCACTGAAGTCAGAAGACAAGCCTGTAAATTTCTCTTGTTTTTTACCAGAGAAGATTCCGACGATTTCAAACTCGACAGTTTGTCCTTTGCCAGCTTCTGACTGACTAGCATCTAAGGTAATCTTGTCATGAAGCGAAAGACTATTCTTCTTAGCCAGCTCTTCGTGGATGATGATTTTCTTTGAATCCCCTTTTTGAAGGTGTCGTCCTTCTTTTAAATTGAAAGCTGAACTGGTAAAGGTGACATCCTTGGATGAATCCTCAAGCGCCGTTAAGCTAACCAAATTCTTATCCGCAGTTGACAAATCATCACGCTCCACGCTCTGCTCGCCACTCACCGCTTCCTTGTCTTTTAGTTTTGCGACCGTCTCGAGTTCAGGAGAAACATTTTCCAGTCCCTTAATCTTGCTTACAGATGCTAGGTCTGACAACTTGAATGTCTGACCATTTTCTATCTTCTTAATAGAAAAAGATGTGTTGAGTGATTTGTAAAGATTGGTTTCAACTGTTTTGTTGGACTTCATCAGAGTCAAACAGGCTGAAATTCCGGCCAATAGGACCAATAAAATCAGAAATAAAATAAAACTTCTCAGTCGTTTTCTGCTGACATAAGCCCAAGCTCTTTGGATTGGATTCATTTGTCACCTCCATATTTGTAAGACTATTATAAAATTCAAATATGAAATGTTTATGAAATACAAAAAAAGAGCAAAAGTTTTTTGCTCTACTTGAAGTAGATGAAAACAAAAGAGCTAGCCTAAGCTAACTCTTATCCTATGCGGAGAGAGGGACTTGAACCCTCACGACCTAAAGCGGTCACAGGATCCTTAGTCCTGCGCGTCTGCCAATTCCGCCATCCCCGCGTCGATTACTTTACTAGTATATCAACTTTTAGGATGCTTGTCAACACTTTTTTCAATTTTTTTCATTTCATCAAATAAATTACTCTGAAATTTCATTTAGATTTTCATCTACTAACTTAGCTCCAAGTGTATTTTTGAAATGACCTAGGGCAAATTGATGATTTTCAGGCCAGATAGATGCAACAGCCGGTTTAACAATCTCGATGTCATATCCTAGATTATAGGCATCTATAGCTGTATGCAGGACACAGATATCCGTCAAAACTCCGGTTAAAATAACTGTAGAAATTCGACGCTCTCTCAAACGGATATCTAGGTCAGTACCCGAAAAAGCTGAGTAATGGCGTTTATCCATCCAAAAGACACGACTGTCTGAACCATGCTCTTGATAAAAGGTCCCCAAATCTCCGTATAAATTCCGTCCACTAGTCCCAATCAAATTGTGAGGAGGAAATAGCTTGCTTTCTGGATGGAAACAATCGTTTTCTTCATGAGCATCTATTGTAAAGAAGATGTAATCTCCTCGTTCAAAAGCTAATCGAGTTACCTTGCTGATGGCATCCGAAATCGCCTGAGCTGGAGCGCCTGCTGTCAATTTTCCACTATCAGCAACAAAATCTTCTGTATAATCAATCGAAATCAAAGCCTTAGTCATTAGTAATCTCTTTTCTTCACTTCTTCAAAAATATCTGAAATCAAGACCTTAAGATAGGTTCCCTTCATTCCAAGTGAGCGACTTTCAATAATCCCTGCCGACTCAAGTTTACGAAGGGCATTGACAATCACAGAACGGGTGATTCCGATACGGTCTGCAATCACTGACGCAGTCAACTGCCCTTCATTTCCATTTAATTCCCCTAAAATAGCCGAAACAGCACGGAGTTCGGAGTAAGAAAGGGTATTAACCGCCATGGTAACAGCAGTACGGCGACGGATATTTTTCTCATCTTCTTCACGTTGGAAATTAAGGAGTTGAATCCCAACAACGGTACTCGCAATCTCAACAAGAATCAAGTCCTCGTCTTCGAATTTTTTATCATTGCGCCAAATAATCAAAGAACCAAGTCGAATCCCTGATACATGAATCGGTGCAATAGTCGTCAAACCATCTGGAAAGTCGGCACGACTTTCCACAGGAAAAATACTTAAATCATGATCAACTGTCAGATTGGCTTCTGTATCGTAGATCATGTTCGCACCTTGAATGTAGTCATCTGGGAAAATCTTAGTTTGGAAGAATTGCTCTACACGATCTGTATTGGTTTTGTAACGCATGAAATAACCAAGGAGACGTCCCTTGCTATTGACGATACAGGCGTTACAATCAATAATATCTGCCAATTGACGGGTAATCGCATTGTAGGGAAGTTCTTCCTGCAACTGCTCCTCTGAGCGCTTCAGGATAGAAGTAATTTTTCTAGTTTTTTCTAATAAATGTGCCATTTTTCACCTCGAATTTAATCGCTATCATTATAACATAAACAGCTTGAATTTTCAATTATTATCTGAAAATTGCTTATTTAATTGCAATTTGAAAAAACAAGAATATTTTTAATTAAATTGCTTCTTTTCTATTGACAAGCCCCCTATTTTTGTGTATTATAATATTACAAGAAGATAATATATCTATTTTATTTATCTTTCTTTTTCCATTCGGTCTCCTTATATAAAAAAGCGATTCATTTTGAACCGCTTTTTATTATTTATCGCCCTTGTTACGAATCACAAAGCCTGTTTTCTTTTCGCTTGAAGTATTGCGTGGTTTTTTATTATCCTTACGGTAACGTTTTTCCTTATCAAAACGATCGTTGCCACGACTTCCTTTTTTGAAATCATCACGGCGACCACCACGACGGTTGTCTCCTCGGCGATTATCACGACGGTCATCTCCACGACGACCTCCCTTAGCGTTACCACCGAAGCCATTACCTGATGGTTTAAATGGCAGTGGTTTTTCACGTGCAATCTCCACTTCAGGAAGACTATTTGGGTCTTGGACTGTCAGACTCAAAATATACATTGCCAATTCTTCTGGAGTAAATTCGGCAGCTAGCTTACGAGCATCCTTACCAAATTTCTCAAAGTTGGCACGAATTTCCTCATCCGCAAAGTCACGTTCAATTTTCTTAAGAGCCACCTGCTTTTTAGCTTGGAAGGCTTCTTCTGCGCTTGCAGGTTTGAGGCCTTTCATGCGTTTCTTAGTCAAGTTTTCAATGATTTGGAGGTAGCCCATTTCATTTGGTGATACGAAAGTAATAGACTGACCTGACTTACCAGCACGACCTGTACGACCGATACGGTGAACATAACTTTCAGGATCTTGTGGAATATCGTAGTTATAGACATGGGTCACACCTGAAATATCCAACCCACGTGCTGCAACGTCTGTCGCAACCAAAACATCAAGATTGCCATTTTTAAAGTCACGAAGGACACGAAGACGTTTGTTTTGGTCTAGGTCTCCATGAATTCCTTCAGCACGGAAGCCACGGATTTTAAGACCACGAGTCAATTCATCTACACGACGTTTTGTACGACCAAATACGATAGCAAGTTCTGGTTGTTCCACATCCATGAGACGAGTCATGGTATCAAATTTTTCTTGTTCTTTAACACGAATATAGTACTGGTCAACCAATTCTGTTGTTAATTCCTTAGCCGCAATCTTCACATGCTCAGGTTCTTTCATAAACTGAACACCGATACGTTTGATGGCATCTGGCATAGTTGCTGAGAAAAGTAAGGTTTGACGGCTTTCAGGGACACGAGAAATGATGGCTTCGATATCTTCTAGGAAGCCCATATTGAGCATTTCATCCGCTTCGTCAAGGATAAGAGTTTCAATGTCTTGTAATTTCAAGGCCTTGCGTTTAATCAAGTCCAAGAGGCGACCTGGAGTTCCCACCACGATATGGGCACCAGATTTAAGAGCCTTAATTTGTTTTTCAATGCTTGATCCGCCATATACTGAGCGGACTTTGACTCCCTTGCTACGACCAAATCGGAAGAGTTCTTCTTGACTTTGGACAGCAAGTTCACGAGTTGGAGCGATGACCAAGGCTTGGATAGTCGCTTCTTCTGTACGGATTTTTTCAAGGGTAGGCAAGCCAAAGGCTGCAGTTTTTCCTGTACCAGTCTGAGCTTGACCGATAACGTCCTTGCCTTCAAGGGCCAAGGGAATGGTTTGTTCTTGGATCGGACTGGCTTCTACAAAACCAGCTTTTTCAATCTCTGCTAGCAAATCAGCAGACAAGTTTAATTCATTAAATTTCACGTTATTCTTCTTTCTAAAGGTGGTGCGAAGCCACCCTATAGGGCTTAGTTTATACTTTTCTTTTTATGACGTATTTTCATATACTGGATATAAAATCGTGTTGCTTCTTTTCCACAAAAGAAAAGTACTATTTTCTTTGCAACCTATCTAGTATAACACAAGAGAGAAGCAAAAGATAGCCCAATCCATCGATAAAGTCATGTAAACGATTTTTCTGAGAAAATGAGGATGAAATTTCCACTATTTCATAAACTTTTTTAAAGCGTAGCAGAATTGTGCAAAAGTTTTTTTCTTGTGCTAGAATGAAATGCGAATAGGAGGAAGATAAATGTTAACTTATGATTTAATCGTTATCGGATTTGGTAAAGCTGGTAAAACACTAGCTGGTAAATTTGCTTCAGCTGGCAAAAAAGTTGCCCTCATTGAACGTAGCAAAGCTATGTACGGTGGAACTTGTATCAACATCGGTTGTATCCCAACTAAAACTTTGTTAGTTGCTGCTGAGAAAGACTTGTCTTTTGAAGAAGTTATTGCTACCAAAAACACTATCACTAGTCGCCTCAACGGTAAAAACTATGCTACTGTTGCTGGTACAGGCGTAGATATCTTTGATGCGGAAGCTCACTTCCTTTCAAATAAAGTCATCGAAATCCAAGCTGGTGATGAAAAGAAAGAACTGACTGCTGAAACAATCGTCATCAACACTGGTGCTGTTTCAAACGTCTTGCCAATCCCTGGACTTGCTACAAGCAAAAACGTCTTTGACTCAACAGGTATCCAAAACTTGGACAAATTACCTGAAAAACTTGGTGTCCTTGGTGGCGGAAATATCGGTCTTGAATTTGCTGGTCTTTACAACAAACTTGGAAGCAAGGTTACAGTCTTAGATGCCTTGGATACTTTCCTTCCTCGTGCAGAACCTTCCATCGCAGCTCTTGCTAAACAATACATGGAAGAAGATGGTATTGAATTGCTTCAAAACATCCGTACTACTGAAATTAAAAACGACGGTGACCAAGTGCTTGTCGTAACTGAAAATGAAACTTACCGTTTCGATGCCCTTCTCTACGCAACTGGACGCAAACCAAATGTAGAACCACTTCAACTTGAAAATACAGATATTGAACTAACTGAACGTGGTGCTATTAAAGTAGACAAACATTGTCAAACAAACGTTCCTGGTGTCTTTGCAGTTGGAGATGTCAATGGTGGACTTCAATTTACTTACATTTCACTTGATGACTTCCGTGTTGTTTACAGCTACCTTGCTGGAGATGGAAGCTACACACTTGAAGACCGTCTCAATGTACCTAATACCATGTTCATCACACCTGCACTTTCACAAGTCGGTTTGACTGAAAGCCAAGCAGCTGATTTGAAACTTCCATACGCTGTTAAGGAAATCCCTGTTGCAGCAATGCCTCGTGGTCACGTAAATGGAGACCTTCGTGGAGCTTTCAAAGCTGTTGTGAATACTGAAACAAAAGAAATTCTTGGAGCAAGCATCTTCTCAGAAGGTTCTCAAGAAATCATCAACATCATCACTGTTGCTATGGACAACAAGATTCCTTACACTTACTTCACAAAACAAATCTTCACTCACCCAACCTTGGCTGAGAACTTGAATGACTTGTTTGCGATTTAAGTTGAGATTTAATCGTATCGAACAGCCCTCTGAGGGCTGTTTTCATTTCTGCGAAATCTCATACTCTTCGAAAATCTCTTCAAACCACGTCAGCTTCACCTTGCCGTACTCAAGTACAGCCTGCGGCTAGCTTCCTAGTTTGCTCTTTGATTTTCATTGAGTATCAAATCTGTCTTTTCCCTCTTTTATGATATAATAGAAACATGAACTTAAAAACTACTTTGGGCCTTCTTGCCGGGCGTTCTTCCCACTTCATTTTAAGCCGTCTTGGCCGTGGAAGTACGCTCCCAGGAAAAGTCGCCCTTCAATTTGATAAAGATATTTTACAAAACCTAGCTAAGAACTACGAGATTGTCGTGGTCACTGGAACCAATGGAAAAACCCTGACAACTGCCCTCACTGTCGGCATTTTAAAAGAGGTTTATGGTCAGGTTCTTACTAATCCAAGCGGTGCCAACATGATTACAGGGATCGCAACGACCTTCTTGACTGCCAAATCGTCTAAAACTGGGAAAAATATTGCCGTTCTAGAAATCGACGAGGCTAGTCTATCTCGTATCTGTGACTATATCCAGCCAAGCTTATTTGTTATTACTAATATTTTCCGTGACCAGATGGACCGCTATGGTGAGATTTACACAACTTACAAGATGATTTTGGATGCTATTCGTAAAGTGCCTACTGCCACTGTTCTCCTTAATGGAGACAGTCCACTTTTCTACAAGCCAGCTATTCCAAATCCTGTACAGTATTTTGGTTTTGACTTGGAGAAAGGTCCAGCTCAGCTGGCTCACTATAATACCGAAGGAATCCTCTGCCCTGACTGCCAAGGAATCCTCAAATATGAGCATAATACCTATGCAAACTTGGGTGCCTATATCTGTGAAGGCTGTGGATGTAAACGTCCTGATCTCGACTATCGCTTGACAGAACTAGTTGAGTTGACCAACAATCGCTCTCGCTTTGTCATTGACGGACAAGAATACGGTATTCAAATCGGTGGTCTCTACAATATCTACAACGCCCTAGCTGCGGTTGCCATCGCCCGTTTCCTTGGTGCAGATTTACAACTCATCAAGCAAGGATTTGATAAGAGCCGTGCTGTCTTTGGACGCCAAGAAACCTTCCATATCGGTGACAAGGAATGCACCCTCGTCTTGATTAAAAATCCAGTCGGTGCGACCCAAGCTATCGAAATGATTAAACTAGCACCTTATCCATTTAGCCTATCTGTCCTCCTTAACGCTAACTATGCAGACGGAATTGATACAAGCTGGATCTGGGATGCTGATTTTGAACAAATCACTGAGATGGATATTCCAGAAATTAACGCTGGCGGTGTTCGTCATTCTGAAATCGCTCGTCGTCTACGAGTAACAGGCTATCCAGCTGAAAAAATCACTGAAACAAGCAATCTAGAACAAGTTCTTAAGACCATTGAGAACCAAGACTGCAAGCATGCCTATATCCTGGCTACCTATACTGCTATGCTGGAATTCCGCGAACTGCTGGCTAATCGTCAGATTGTTAGAAAGGAGATGAACTAATGGTTTATACTTCACTTTCCTCAAAAGCTGGCAATTACCCTTATCAGCTCAACATTGCTCACCTCTACGGAAATCTCATGAATACCTATGGGGACAATGGAAACATCCTCATGCTCAAGTATGTGGCTGAAAAACTGGGAGCCCATGTGACGGTTGACATCGTTTCTCTCCATGATAACTTTGATGAAAATCACTACGACATTGCCTTTTTCGGTGGCGGTCAAGACTTTGAACAAAGTATTATTGCGGACGACCTACCTGCTAAAAAAGAGAGCATTGACAACTACATCCAAAACGACGGTGTGGTTCTCGCTATCTGCGGTGGTTTCCAACTATTGGGGCAATATTATGTTGAAGCTTCAGGGAGACGTATAGAAGGGCTAGGTGTCATGGGCCACTACACCCTCAACCAGACCAATAACCGTTTTATCGGGGACATCAAGATTCATAATGAAGATTTCGATGAAACCTACTATGGTTTTGAAAATCACCAGGGTCGTACCTTCCTCTCGGATGACCAAAAACCGCTGGGACAGGTTGTCTATGGAAATGGAAACAACGAAGAAAAGGTCGGCGAAGGGGTTCATTACAAGAATGTCTTTGGTTCCTACTTCCACGGGCCTATCCTCTCTCGCAATGCCAATCTAGCTTATCGCCTAGTCACTACAGCCCTCAAGAAGAAATACGGTCAGGATATCCAACTTCCTGCCTATGAGGACATTCTCAGCCAAGAAATCGCTGAGGAATACAGCGACGTCAAAAGCAAGGCTGACTTTTCTTAAACAAAGTAAAACTATATCAAAGAACTCCGTTATCTTGTCGGAGTTTTTTTGTCTTTTCTTTTACCCTTCTCCCTTGCATTTTCTCTCTTTTTTTGCCAAAATAGAGGAGTAGAAAGAAGGTAGCATATGTCTAAATTACAACAAATCGTAACATATCTTGAATCAGAAAAACTAGACGTCGCTGTCGTATCTGACCCCGTCACAATCAATTACCTCACTGGCTTTTACAGTGATCCCCATGAACGCCAGATGTTCCTTTTTGTCCTAGCGGATCAGGAACCCCTCCTCTTTGTCCCAGCCCTTGAAGTAGAACGTGCAAGCAGCACTGTTTCCTTCCCAGTTGTGGGCTATGTAGATTCTGAAAATCCATGGCAAAAAATGAAACATGCTCTTCCACAACTTGACTTCAAACGTGTCGCTGTTGAGTTTGACAATCTTATCTTGACCAAATACCATGGCTTGAAAACAGTTTTTGAAACTGCTGAGTTTGAAAACCTCACTCCTCGCATCCAACGCATGCGCCTCATCAAATCAGCTGACGAAGTGCAAAAAATGATGGTTGCAGGTCTCTATGCTGACAAGGCTGTTAATGTTGGTTTTGATAATATTTCTCTTGAAAAGACTGAGACAGATATCATCGCCCAAATTGACTTTGCCATGAAGCGTGAAGGTTATGAAATGAGTTTTGATACCATGGTCTTAACTGGTGATAATGCTGCAAATCCACACGGTATTCCAGCAGCTAACAAGGTTGAAAATGATGCTCTTCTCCTCTTTGACCTGGGTGTTCTAGTCAACGGCTATGCGTCAGATATGACTCGTACAGTCGCAGTCGGCAAACCTGACCAATTCAAGAAAGACATTTATAACTTGACTCTTGAAGCTCAACAAGCTGCTCTTGACTTTATCAAACCAGGTGTGACTGCCCATGAAGTGGACCACGCTGCCCGTGAGGTCATCGAAAAAGCTGGTTACGGTGAGTACTTCAACCACCGTCTTGGTCACGGTATCGGTATGGATGTTCACGAATTCCCATCTATCATGGAAGGAAACGATATGGTCATCGAAGAAGGCATGTGCTTCTCTGTTGAACCAGGTATCTATATCCCGGGTAAAGTCGGTGTCCGTATCGAAGACTGCGGTGTTGTTACCAAGGATGGCTTTGACCTCTTTACAAGCACCAGCAAAGACTTGCTTTATTTTGATTAATCTTCATCTAATACTCAATGAAAATCAAAGAGCAAACTAGGAAACTAGCCGCAGGTTGCTCAAAACACTGTTTTGAGGTTGTAAATAGAACTGACGAAGTCAGTAACCATATCTACGGCAAGGCGACGTTGACGCGGCTTGAAGAGATTTTCGAAGAGTATAAAATCTTCCCACAATCATGACCACCCGTCAAACGGGTGGTTTGTCCCAGGGCTATAAGCCCAAATTACCAGCCAGCGCCTAAAGACGCTGGCTTTCACTTTGTTCAAGCCTTATTGCTCTTGACTCGTCACTTGCCTCTCAAAGAGGCTTTAGTATTACTTACCACTATCCCTAAAGGGATCCTCATATTCTTTTACACTTAATTTATCTAGTGCTATATCATGCTTTTCCTGTTCTTGAATATATTTCTTAATTGTGGC